>CAYSKU010000088.1:0-10091 GCA_964431775.1 uncultured Ruminococcus sp.
AGAAGTGGCTCGAAAGCGGCGCACAGCCCACTGAGACTGTTAAGTCTATTCTCACCAAGAGCGGTATCATCAAGTAATATGGACACTACGACCCACGATATCGACCTCAAGCAGACCCTGGCTGATATGGCACGCGCTATTGTGGATGACCCAGACTCTGTTAGTGTCACTGAGGAAGAAAACGAATCTGGCACTATTCTGACTCTTAAGGTAGCAGAGACGGATATGGGAATGATCATTGGAAAGCACGGCAAGATAGCACGCGCACTCCGCACGATCGCAAAAGCTGCGGCTAAGATAGCCGACAAAAAAGTAACTGTTGAAATCAAATAAGTTGCAATAAAGAGAAGCCGAGATGGAGTATGCTCCGTCCAAAGCTTCTTTTTATATGTGCTAATGTGAAAGCCGGAGAGCATATACAGCATCTCCGGCTTTTTGTGAGTAGTATACTCAGTTTTCGAATACGTATACTGTAGTGGTATCGTACTTTTCGCCCGGTCTGAGAACGGTATTCGTAAAGCCCGGATGGTTGATGGAGTCTGGCATACACTGTGTTTCAAGGCACACGGCGCAGTGTGTGTACTGCTTTACGTTGTTCTTGAACGGATGATCGTCAACGTTGATCATATTTGCAGAGTATATCTGTACGCACGGCTGATCGGTATACATCTTTACCTTGCGACCGGAGCTTGGGTCGGTGACGCTGCCGCGTAGGGTGATGTTTCCGTCATAATTTCTGAAGCAGAAGTTGTTGTCGTAGCCGCCGAATTCTTTCATCATTGCATGATCGGCAGTGAAGCCCTCGCCGATAGCGTGTTCTGTGCGGAAATCGTAGGGTGTTCCGGTAACGTCAATAAGCTCTCCTGTGGGGATCAGCTCATTGTCAAGACCGTTGATTTTGTCTGCATCGAGCCAGAGAAGCTGGCCGTTGATAGCACCGGACCCATAACCACCGAGATTGAAGTAGGAATGGTTGGTGAGGTTGACAATAGTAGTTTTATCGGTCTCAGCTTCGTAATGGATGGAAATACCGCCCTCCTTTGTGAGGGTGTATGTTACCTTGACTGTGAGGGTTCCGGGATATCCTTCTTCCCCATCGGGGCTGATATATCCGAGAACGAGAGCGGGCTCGTCATCTGTGCCGCCTTCTTCAACTGTCCATATCTTTGCGTTAAAGCCGAACTTGCCGCCGTGAAGTGAATTCTTGCCGTCATTTGCAAACAGAGCGTACTCAGTACCCTCGAGTGTAAACTTCGCATCACCGATACGGTTGCCGATACGTCCTATGAGAGCTCCCTGATAACCGCCTGCGGTCAGGTAACCCTCGATGCAGTCATAGCCGCAGATAACGTCAGCAACGACACCGTTCTTGTCCTTTACATAGATGCTCTTGAGTATGCCACCGTAGTTGAGGATCTCAACGGAGGTGATAGAGCTGTTAGCGAGCGTGTAGGAATATACCTCTGCACCGCACGGAAGCTCACCGAATATTTTTTTTGTGATCATATTTCAAGTCTCCGTTTTACTTAATCTTCGTAACCATTGGGATTCATGCTCTGCCATCTCCAGGAATCGGCACACATTTCCTTGATACCGTTTTCAGCGACCCAGCCAAGCTCTTTTTCGGCAAGCTCTGCACTGGAATAGCACTCTGCGATATCTCCGGCACGTCTTTCCTTGATGGAATACGGGATCTTTACACCTGTAGCTTCTTCGAAATTCTTAACGATATCAAGAACGCTATAGCCCTTTCCGGTACCGAGGTTGTAGGTCTTGCAGCCGCACTTTTTCGCGAGCTTCTTTATAGCGCAGACGTGTCCCTTTGCAAGGTCTACCACGTGGATGTAGTCACGCACACCTGTACCATCGTGTGTCGGGTAATCGTTTCCGAATACACCAAGCTCGGGACGCTTGCCGACTGCGACCTGTGTGACATAGGGCATAAGATTGTTCGGAGTGCCGTTCGGATTTTCACCGATAAGACCGCTCTTGTGCGCTCCAATCGGGTTGAAGTATCTGAGAAGGACTACGTTCCATTCGGAATCTGCCTTCTGGATATCGGTGAGTATCTGCTCGAGCATGGACTTTGTCCAACCGTAGGGATTGGTACACTTTCCCTTCGGGCATTCCTCTGTAATCGGTATGAACGCAGGATCACCGTATACGGTCGCGGACGAGGAGAATATGATGTTCTTGCATCCGTGTTCTTTCATTACGTCAACGAGAACTAGAGTACCTGTGATGTTGTTGTTATAGTATTCCCACGGCTTAGCAACGGACTCGCCGACTGCCTTGAGTCCCGCAAAGTGAATGACTGAATCGATATCTTCCTTTTCGAATATCTCGGTCATTGCTGCACGGTCGAGAATATCCGCAAGATAGAATTTTACGGGCTTGCCCGTGATCTTCTCTACACGTTCGAGGGACTTTCTGCTGGAGTTGCAAAGGTTGTCGCATACAACGACTTCGTATCCGGCGTTCTGAAGCTCAACAACGGTATGAGAACCGATGTATCCGGCACCGCCTGTTACAAGAATAGCCATATTTAACCCTTTCTGTTGTTACTTGTATTCGGATGACTATGATAGCTGTGAGTGTGGATCAAAGACTCAGTTCCAAAGACCATCGCTCGGATACTCACCTGCATCGATGAGTGCGCGGAGCTTTGCGATAACGTCCGGCTTGTCATTGGCATATGTAACACCGAACCACTTTGCGGTCGTGGTGAGTACCTTTACGTCGCACTCTCCGGCGTTGATCATCTTGCCGATAGTGTTCGGGAGTAGGCACTCGCTCTTGAGAGGCTCACGTTCGGGATCGTTCAGGAACGCATTGAAGTCAAATTCGAGACCCTCGAATACTTTGGGAGTAAAGCCCCAGAAGTTCATGGAGACTACTGTATCGTTCGGAATGTGTACGGTCTCGCCGTTGTCCTCGTAGTATGCACCGCCCTCTTCCTTGAAAAGCTTGGTTCTTTCGGTGATCTTGGTGAGCATTCCGTTTTCATCTGCGTAGCACTCGCCTCGCGCAACACTTCCGTTGTCGGTAAGGGTGTTACCGAGATGATAGCCTACCATGCAGAAGTGAGAACCGTTCTCATCTGCGTTCTTGATAAATTCGGCAGCCTTGAAGAAAGCATCTCTTCCGTAGAAATCGTCGGCGTTGATAACAGCGAAGCCGTCATCAAGAACGTCCTTACCGCAAAGAAGAGCGTGAGTCGTACCCCACGGCTTTACGCGGTCTGCCGGTATCTTATCTGCCGGAACGAGGCTGTCCAGTCCCTGGAATACGTATTCGACCTTGACTTTGTTCTCTATCCTCTGACCAACAGTCTCCTTGAAGACCTCATAGTTTTCCTTTTTGATAACGAAAACGATCCTGTCAAAGCCGGCTTCTATTGCATCGTAGATGGAGAAGTCGATGATGAACTCACCATGCTCGGTAAAACGGTCGATCTGCTTTAAGCCGCCGTAACGAGAACCCATTCCGGCTGCAAGAATAAATAAAGTCATAACAATAGTTCCTCCTATACGGGATGCTGCCCGTACACATATAATTTTTCCACACTATATTGTATACCATCGGTCTGTCGATTTCAAGTCCCAACGGTAAAATAATTTGATTTTTTCAAAGTATCGATGAATATTAAGGCGAAAAACACCGAATGAGGTCAATATTCGGTGCTTTCACGGCGTGTATGCTCGAGTACCGCACGTACAGCAGCTCCGGTCACAAGTTTGTCTTCGCGAACGAAGCCCTCCTCTCTGTGACGAAGCTCATTTATGAGGATGCGCTCAAGCTCGGCGATACGTTCCGAATATTCGCGATCGTCGATCGCATCGTGCAGCTCATCGGAATCTTTGCAAAGGTCGAAATACTGTCGTTTATCAGTGTCGGAGAACCATACGAATTTGTCCCTTTCCGTGACGATCCATTGACATGAACCTCCGCCGTAGAGATGCTCTCCGTGAATGTATTCTCTGTCCCAGTCGGGAGAAAAAACGTTCCAACCATCGACCGTATCGGGGATATCAAGACCACATAGCGAGAGCAGGGTCGGCATGACATCGCGCAGCTCAACGATGCGTTCCGTACATCTGCGGTCGAGCTTGCCTCCCGAGGCACGTTCGAGACACGAACGCGGCGCGGAAACAACGAACGGTATTCCGGCACTTCCGTTATACGGCAGACTCTTGCGGAAGAGACCGTGATCGCACAGCAGCTCTCCGTGATCGGAAACGAACATTATGACAGTGTTCCCTCGGTCGAGACCGTGTGAGAACATGGCTTCGAGAAAACGACCGAATTCATAGTCGATCTGCGTGATCGCGGCATAGTAGCCTATCTGTGCGGCTCTCTTAAGATCGGGGTCTACCGGACCTGTTGACGAATCAAATATACGCCCTTCTCTTTCGAGACGTTCGTGATCTGTCCAGTCACCCTCGAGCGGAGGACGAAGCTCTTTTCCGCGATACATATCAAAAAATGCCTGTGGAGCATCGAACGGCGGATGCGGTCTTACGTATGACATGGTTAGGAAGAACGGCTTGTCACGGTCGCGTTTTCGAAGAAAATCTATAGCTCTGTCTGTCACCCAGCGTGTCGGGTGATATTTTTCATCGTAGAGCCACGGACGTGCAACATAGGAATTGCAGTCTATGCCGGTCTCTGTCGGATCAGCACCGATGCCAAGCTCTGATTTTATCCAGTAATGGTAGTCATCCGCGATGCGCTGATCATCGTAAAACGTCATTTCCGGTCTACGGTAGTAGTGCAGATATCCGTCATGCAGATCGACAGAGTGATAGCCTATGCTGTTTCTCAGCGGATGTACGTGAAGCTTACCGGAGCAATGGCACTGGTAGCCGTTATCCGCGAAGGCTCCTGCAAGGGTATTCGGATAGTCCCAGCGCACTCCGTCACGATATCCGACACGACGATGGTTCTCCTGTGCCATACCGGTGTAAAGAGCCGCACGAGCCGGAATACAGGTTGGTGTCGCCGAAACTGCATTCGAGAACCTGAGACCACTTGAGCACAGGGTATCGAAGTACGGTGTTTTCACGTTGGGATGTCCGGCAGCACCGAGGCAGTCTCTGCGCCACTGATCGGCGATCAGCAAGATCACATTTGGTTTATCCATAGGATATTCCTCATTTCAAATTATTATGTCTAAAACACACGGTGTATTCCCGCTCCGGTCTTTATAAAGGATGAGAGATCATCGTCAAGTATCTGCATAAGACGTCCGCGTGCTTCCTTCGACGTCCACGCACAGTGCGGCGTTATGACGGTGTTCGGAGCAGAAAGCAGAGGACTGTTCGGGTCTGCCGGCTCTTTTGCGAGAACGTCAAGACCGACTCCGGATAACTTTCCCGAGTGCAGTGCTGCTGCAACGTCAGCTTCGTTCAGCACCGCTCCGCGTGACGTATTTATAAGGACCGCACCATCCTTCATTTTTCGGATGAACTCCGAGTCTACCATGCCGCGTGTCTCATCGGTGAGAGGACAATGCAGGGAAACGAAGTCACTTTCTGCGAGAAGTCGGTCGGGCGTTACGAAGGATATCCCGTCAGTCTCTCCCGAGGTCTTTGAACGACGAGTTGCAAGCGCACGCATACCGAACGCCTGACATATCTTTGCAAATCGCGTACCTATCGCTCCACAGCCGTATATACCGACTGCTTTTCCGTCAAGCTCGACAAATTTTGAATTTTGGTACATAAAGCCGGGCATACCTGTCCACTTGCCGTCATGCACCATATTACGATAGCCTTCCATATCAAAGGCATTTGCCAAAAGAAGTGCGAATGCGTGCTGTGCTACGGAAGCGGTCGAATATCCGGGAACATTACATACCTCAATGCCTCGTTTTCTGCACTCGACTACATCGATCATGTCGTAGCCTGTGCCAAGTGCAGATACATATTTTAAATTTTGACAGTTGTATATTACTTTCTTGCCGATCTTGACTCTGTTTGTAAAAACGATATCTGCGTCACCTATCGTTGCAGCCGCTTCGGCATCGGATATCTTGTCGTACACGACATATTCTCCGAATTTGGCGAGGAAATCCCACGATAGGTCACCGGGGTTTACGGCAAAGCCGTCTGTTATAACGATCTTCATTAAGCTCTCCAGTTTATTTGATCATTTTCTCTCCATCAAACAGAAACACACCGTATCCGCTTCCGGAGGTATAGTCATGCTCGTTCAGATAACGTAGCATACCGCGTTGCAGACCTGTTTCGCACGGAAAGCCTGACGTATCCTCGCATGGTAGACACGCGCCGAAAACTCGCCAAAGGTCACCGTCCCACTTTTTGTCCTGGCGTTCGATTATGTCGAAGTCATCCATGAAGCGGCGTATGTTCGAGCGTTCCGAGAGAAATTCGTAATTCCCCGGGTAAAGCAACCACGAATGGCAAACGAAGACCTGTTCTCCCGTACATCCGAAATAACGATACGCCTGACGATAGGATTCTATAACATCCTCGTGTTCGAGCGGACCGTCCTCAGGTATGTGGATGTTTATGACGGGGTCGCCGCCGCATACATTCACGTTTCCTCTGCTCCACGTCAGATCATCGCCAAAAGGAATGATGTGAAACTCGAGTCTGTGTAGGCGCACGATAGACGCTTGCAGAAAATTGAGTATCCATCCGTACTCGTACAGACCGACATGACCGCGCATCTTCATACAGGTCTTTGTCCATATGGTCAGCTCACGCATGGAGTCCATATATATCTTCTCGGAGATACCGCGTTTTATATATAGCTTTTCTGCGTTGGCACCGAGCATAAGACACACCGCAAGCATGACAAGGTCACGTTCTTTTCCGATCTTATCGGCAATTGAGTATATAAGCTCGGTGTTCGAAGGGGCTTCGCAGAGCTTACGACAATCTTCGGCGAATGCCGAAGTTATATCTTCGCACACAGGAAACACGATCTCTCGTGCTTCTGTTGGAAGCTCGATGTTTTCGGCGAACGTCTTTATTTCATGTATCGTCTTCATAGTCATCCTCTGAGCCTTGCTTTACAGAATATTGTATGCCCGCTCATCTCTTTACACGAGCGTTACCGCCCCAAACAGACCATACCTGTTCCTCGTCTGCCGGCTGAGCATAGTCGGTGAGGAACGTTGTGGCAAGAGCCCCCGTTGCCCAACCGAACTGTACCCATTTTTCGGGTTCCCACTTTTTGAGGATAGCGTACAGCATTCCTCCGACAAAGCCGTCACCGCCGCCGATACGGTCGAGGACCGTGATCTCACGCGGCTCCGCAACGTACCACTCATCACCTGCGAGCGTGATAGCTCCCCAAATGTGAGTATTTACGTCCTTGACCTGACGAAGTGTAGTCGCGAATACGGAGGCGTTCGGGAAGCTCTTCTTTACTTCCCCGATCATGCCCTTGAAGCTGTCGATCTTCGAAACGTCACCGCCACCGGCTTCGGGACCCTTTGCGCCGAGTGCGAGCTGGAAGTCTTCCTCGTTTCCGATAAGGATATCTGCGATCGAGGCGATCTCACCGAAGATCGCGTGAAGCTCTTCCTCTCTGTTCTTCCAGAAGGAGGCGCGGTAATTGAGGTCGAACGAGATGAGCGTTCCGTACTTTTTCGCGGCACGTGCAAGCTCAAGGCAGAAGCGGCTCGTCTCCTCGGACAGCGCACCGATCAGACCGGACAGATGAAGTATCTGCACTCCCTCTTCGCCGAATATCCTGTCAGTGTCGAAATCCTTTATATTGAGCGTGCGTCCGACCTCTCCTGCACGGTCGTTGCAAACGCGAGGTCCGCGTGTACCGTAGCCACTGTCGGCGATATTGAACTGGTGTCTGTAGCCCCACGGACCGCCCTGCTCTACCTCGATACCCTCGTAGTCTATTCCGCGTGATCGGAGGTCGCGCTTGATAAAATCAGCGATTGGACTTCCCTTCACAAAAGTCGTAAGTACCTTTGTCTTCATACCGAGATACGAAGCGACGGAAAGAACGTTTGACTCCGCGCTGGTAGCCTGCATGAAGAACGTATCGGAGGATTGTACCGGCTGACCGTTCATCGGGCATATACGAACGCCCATGCTGGTCGGTACGACGATGGCATATCTACAGTTTTCTCTGAGCTTGAGTTTCATAAGCTGCTCTCCTTTATAAATTCACAAAAATATACGTGTGTATTATACAAAATAAATATTTTATACGGTGTACTGCGTGGATGCGGTCGTTCCGACCTCACCGTCGTTCCAGTCTGTGTGGAAGAACTTCCCGCGCTCCGCATCGATACGTTCGTAGGTATGTGCGCCGAAGTAGTCACGCTGTGCTTGTAGCAGATTTGCCGGGAGACGTTCACAGCGATAGCCATCGTAATAAGCAAGTGCGGAGGTCATTGCCGGCATCGGAACGCCCGATACGATACCTGCGGCACAAACTCGTCTCCAACCGTCCTGCGCTTTCTCGATGGCATCCTTGAAATATCGGTCGAGCAGGAGGTTATCGAGCCCCGGATCGTTATCAAACGCTTCCTTGATCTTGCCGAGGAATACGCTTCGGATTATACAGCCGCCTCTCCACATAAGAGCGATACCGCCGTAGTTGAGGTTCCAGCCGTAGGTCTTTGCTGCCGACTTCATGAGAGTATAGCCCTGTGCGTAGGAGACTATCTTTGAAGCGTACAGGGCATTCTTTAAGTCTTCTATGAACTCCGCTTTGTTTCCCTCGAACCTGACGGACGGACCGTGCAGTATGCCGGAGGCGACGACACGCTCCTCCTTCATCGAGCTGAGGCATCGTGCAAACACCGCTTCTCCGATCAACGTAAGCGGTATACCCTCGTCAAGCGCGGCGATACCCGTCCATTTGCCTGTTCCCTTTTGTCCTGCGGTATCGAGTATCTTGTCAACGAGCGGCTGACCGTCGGTATCCTTGCGCGTGAGGATATCGGCTGTTATACCGATCAGATAGCTGTCGAGTATATCATCGTCCCAGCTCTTGAACACCTCGTGCATCTCGTCACAGCTTATTCCGAGATAGTCGCGCATTATCTGGTACGCTTCGCAGATGAGCTGCATATCTCCGTATTCGATACCATTATGCACCATCTTGACAAAGTGACCGGCACCTCCTTCACCGACCCAGTCACAGCACGGCGAACCGTCCTCGACCTTCGCACATATAGCCTGTAATATCGGCTTTACACGTTCCCATGCGGCAGGAGAACCGCCGGGCATCATTGACGGACCGTTTAGAGCACCCTCCGCGCCGCCGGACACGCCTGTGCCTATGTAGAGCATTCCGTGAGCTTCAACGTATTCGCATCTGCGTGCCGTGTCGGGAAAATGAGAGTTACCGCCGTCTATTATGATGTCGCCCTCATCGAGGAGCGGTATGAGCTTCTCGATCGTTTCGTCAACGGGAGAGCCTGCACGTATCATCATCATGACTATACGTGGCTTTTCGAGACTGTCCACAAGCTCCTCGAAGGAATAACAGCCGATGAAGCTTCCATCCTCACCTCTGCCGTTCATGAATCTCTCAACGACACCGTCCCATACATCGTAGACTGCGACCGTGTAGCCGTGTCTCTCCATGTTCATGGAAAGATTCTCGCCCATGACCGCCATTCCGATCATGCCGATATCCGCTTTTTTCATATCATTACTCCGTTCTGCCGTATGGCTTTCGTTTTGATCTGTACTTATCTTCTGTTTGCCTTCATCTCGGTGAGGACGGAATACGGTATCACCATGTCACCGTTTCCTCTGCCGATCGAGATGTGCGGCTTGAAGCTGCCGTGAAAATCCGTACCACCGGATAAACGCAGACCGTATCTCTCGGCTAACGCACGGTATTCACGCGCCATATCATTCGTATAATCTGTATAATATCCCTCGATGCCGACAAGACCGTTCTCGGTCAGGTGACGAACGAAGCGGTCAAGCTCCTCGGGAGACTTTTTGGTGAGGTGCAGATGAGCGAGATATGCGTCCCCTCCGGCACTCCTAATAAGCTCTATGGCTTCCGTGTCGGTCAACGCCTGAGACTCGGAATATGCAGGACAGCCGACGTTCAACCACTTTGAGAACGCTTCC
>CAYSKU010000089.1:0-10009 GCA_964431775.1 uncultured Ruminococcus sp.
GTATTTATGACGATGTCCTCGAGAGCGGAGGCAGGCGGCTTCCAGTCGGTCATATCGTGGAACCCCTCGACGTGCGACTTCAAAATGGAGGGAGCGATATCTTCGACCACGGTGACGACCTATGGTGCGCCGATGTTGCCTCCTCTATACTGTTTGACCGTTCGAACGGTGAATGGTACATTTGGGCTACCTCGTTTTCGCATGGACATATCCTGTGTCACGGAACCTCAACGGCAGATCTGCGTTACGGGATAAATGTCATAGATGCCGTACTTATGCCTACCGAAACGAAGCATGAAGCCGATGTTACGAACGATACCCTTGCGGCACAGGCAGGTGCTTCCTCGTCTGTGACGGCAGAGCTGTCCGACGATACGCTGTGGCTTGCACGCTCGGGTGACGAAGACCCCGATCTTGTCTACGATAAGGAACGCGGACTTTGGTATATGACTATATGCCGATGTGTCGCCGAGAACGGAGGAATGTATTACCGATATTTTCTTTTCGAATCGGAGAGACCGTTTTCCGGCTACCGCTTTGTCGATAGGACTCGTTCGGGTTCGAATACAGGCGGCTTGATAACACGCATAGGAGGGAAGCTCCACCTTATATGCGGTTCCGATTTTGATAAACGTGCGTGCTATCATGTGTATGATCTGCACGATCTTTCGACCTATGAAAGGCTACGGTGCGATCATGATGACGGAGGCTTTCGTGGCTGGGGAACTGTCTTTCCCGTTCCGTGCGGAGCGCGAACGCGATACATATGGATGACGTTCGACCGTCATTGCGGAAGTACGTATAACTGGAGCTACGGAAATATCTACGTATACGAGTCCGATCTTATGAATACGGGCTATGAACACAAAATACAATACAAGCTATGAGGTGAAAGCTATGTTCAACGGAAAAATGAAAGCCGTTACGTTCAGCTATGATGACGGCGTAACGCAGGATCAGCGTCTCATTCGTCTTTTTGATAAATACGGATTGAAATGCACGTTCAACATCAACTCGGGTCTGCTTGGCAGAGCAGGTTCTCTTCTTCGTGAGGATGTGACGGTCGCGCACGTTAAGCCTCGTCCCTGCGAGATCAGAGAGATCTATAAGGGACATGAGATAGCCGTCCACACATTGACACATCCCGCGCTCTCCGACCTTTCGGACGAGGATGTCGTTCGCGAGGTGGAGGAGGATCGTCTTGCACTGTCAGAGCTTGCAGGCTATGAGGTGGTTGGTATGGCGTATCCCGGCGGCACACAGTTTATGAACGAGCATATCGCCGAGCTTATACGAACAAGGACGGGGGTCAGATATGCACGTACTACGACCTCGACCCACAGCTTCGAGCCGCAGAAGGAGCTTCTTATATTCGATCCGACAGTATATCACCATACCGAATGGGATAAGCTCTTTGAGCTTGGAGAAAGATTCATCGCCGAAAAGCCGGAGACACCGAAGCTGTATTATATTTGGGGACACGCATATGAATTCGATATTCACGGTGACTGGGAACGCTTTGAAGACTTCTGCCGTCTGATCTCCGGCCATGACGATATCTTTTACGGCACGAACCGTGAAGTATTGCTCGGTGAGTAATGACCCTTACGTCATATGCTCGTACAGCTCATGATAAACAAAATTTGACCTTGGAAGGGAGCTATCTATGAATACCATTACCGTTGATTTTACCGCTCCGGCTGGAAGGATCAAGCCGATGCACGCAGTCAATAACGGTCCTCTGAAGTATCGCGAGGATCAGACACGCCATAATTACAATACTTATAAGGAAGCGCGTATTCCGTTTGCGCGAAATCATGATGCCGCTTTCTGTGCGGCATACGGCGGATCGCATACCGTTGACATAAACGCGATCTTTCCGGACTTCTCGGCAGACCCGTATGACCCTGCTTCCTACGACTTCGTTCTGACTGACGAGTATCTCGAAAGAACTATGTCGTGCGGAACCGAGATATTCTATCGCCTCGGCTCGAAGATAGAGCATGACATAAAGAAATACGGCACTCTTCCGCCGCCCGACTTCAAAAAGTGGGCTGTTATCTGTGAGCATATCATAAGACATATGAATGAGGGTTGGGCAAACGGTCACCACTGGAACATTCTGTACTGGGAGATATGGAATGAACCCGACCTCGACCCCGATGATTCCGATAACAAACGCTGTTGGGGCGGAACACAGGCACAGTTCTTCGAGCTTTATGAGATCGCCGCACGTCACTTGAAGGAATGCTTCCCGAACCTGAAGATCGGTGGTCCCGCGCTTGCAGGTAATTACGGTTGGGCAGATGCATTTCTTAAATATATGTCCGAGCATGGTATCGCACTCGACTTCTTCTCGTGGCATATATACTGCACGACACCCGAAGCCATGAACGAGCGTATCCATGCCTATCGTTCGCTTCTCGATCGTCACGGCTATACCGAGACCGAGAGCATACTCAACGAATGGAACTACGTTCGCGGATGGAGCGATGAGTTCATATATTCCATCAAGACAATTATCGGAATAAAGGGTGCGGCGTTTACTGCCTCATGTATACTTGATGCACAGAATGCACCTCTCGATATGCTTATGTATTACGATGCTCGACCGGGGGTCTTTAACGGTCTGTGGGACATATATACCATGGAGCCGCTCAAGGGATATTACCCATTTGTAATGTTCTCGGAGCTTTACGGGATCGGCTCAGCAGTCCGTGTAGATAACACCGCAGATAAGCTGCGAGCTGCGGCAGCAGGAGATACTACCAAACAGGCTGTCATGCTCTCTCACTATAATGACGACGACAGCAGCTCCGCGCCGGAGGAGTTCGAGCTTGTTCTGAACGGTGCGTTATCAGACAGAGTAAGCGTTGAGGTGGTTGACGAAGCGCGCACTATGGAAAAAACGGAGTATGTCCTCGATAACGGACGAATAACTCTTTCCATGCCGAAGAACAGCTTCCTCCTCGTAAAGTCCGTCTGACACGATACGACCTTAAGATCAGAAAGGAGCTTAATTTATGCGTTATATAGCTGACCATGACCTGCATATCCATACCGGACTCTCACTATGCTCGGGAGATCCTGATCAGAATAAGGATACCATCTTAAACTACGGAATGGAGAACGGCTTTACGACTCTCTGCCTTACAGACCATATGTGGGACAGTACCGTTCCGGGAGCTTCAGGCTGGTATCAGAAGCAGAGCTATGAGCATATCGCACAGGCACTTCCTCTGCCGAAAACAGATAAGGTTAGATATCTATTCGGCTGTGAGACCGACCTTGACCGATACATGACAGTCGGGGTCTCACCGTCACTTGCCGAACAGCTCGACTTTATCATCATACCGACGACGCATCTTCATATGAATGGCTTTACCTGTGACGGTCGAGAGGGCGTAGAGGAACGTGCGGAGCTTTGGTGTACACGTTTTGACGGTGTTCTTGACAAAGACCTGCCGTTTCATAAGATAGGCATCGCGCATCTGACGTGCAGTCTTATGTATACAGGTCATTACCTTGAGGTTCTGAGAGCGATACCCGAGAGGGAATACCGTCGTCTTTTCGCAAAAGCCGCAGAAAAGGGAGTCGGTATAGAGCTGAATTTTCCGTCTCTGCATATGAATGACGAGACCTGTGAAGTAACGCTGCTTCCGTATCGTATCGCTAAGCAGGAGGGATGCAGATTCTACTTTGGAAGTGATGCTCATCATCCGACAGAGCTTGCGGAAGCCAAGAAGAATTTTGAAAATATCATCGATCTTATCGAATTAGAGGAGACCGACAAGTTCCGTTTGGCATAACACTAACGACATCACGGCACAGGTATTTACTTTCGTAAAATTGGAGTACATGGGGAAGCCTTCGAAAAAGGTCTCCCCATGCCCCTCCAAGCCTTTTTGAGCTGATGTATCGACAGAGTTCGAGTACATAGCGATGTGACCGTATAGGGTATCCAAGCTATCGGAGGTAACGGGAAAAAATTTCAGCTTCTACTTGACAAAGTAGTCGATGTATGATATACTTTTATCAGTTGAGCAATCATTCAACTACCATTCAAACAAGGAGGCATACGCAAATGGACACAGAAAAACAGCCGATTTGCGATTGCGAGGTGATCAACGAGGAGATCGTTGAGGATACACGCAAAAAAATGCAGCCGAAAGAGGAATATATTCGATTGGCATCACTGTTCAAGATGTTTGGTGACGGTACACGTCTTCAGATACTGTATGCACTGGAGCAGAACGAGATGTGTGTCTGTGACCTTGCGGCTCTGCTCGGTGTGACGAAATCGGCAATATCTCACCAGCTCAAGGGACTTCGTCTCGCGAATCTTGTCAAGTTTCGCAGGGAGGGACAGGTCGTTTATTATTCATTGGCAGACGATCATGTCAAAGGCATTATCGACATAGGTATAGAGCATCTTTCGGAATAAAAAAACAACGGGACAGCTCCCGATTGTTTTTTACGCAACGATTGAATGATTGAGCAATTAATAAAAATATGAGGGCTGAAATGGAAAAGACATTCATTTTGAAGGGGCTTGATTGTCCGAACTGCTCCGCGATGATCGAGCGAGAGGTCGGCGCACTCGACGGCGTACATTCCTCTGTTGTAGACCTTATGAAGCAGACCTTGACTATCACTGTAGATGATGCTGATCTACCGATGATAAAAAAGCAGATCGTACGTATAGTCCATAGCCACGAGCCGGACGTTCGGGTGTCGGAAAAAGCTCTCTCATCGTCAGGTGATGATGAAGATGAGCATTCCGAGGAGAACAAAGTTGCAGTCATCGTTCGACTTATCACGGGAGCGGTCATCTTCTTTGCAGGTCTTGTACTACAGAAGCTCGTCGAGCCGCTTGTTATACTTAACATAAATGGTGCAGAGCTTACGTTAGATACTCTACTTTTATTTGTTTCGTATATCATTCTCGGCTACGATGTTCTGCTGACGGCACTTCGTAATATTCTGCACGGACGTGTATTTGACGAAAACTTTCTTATGAGCCTATCGTCCGTCTGTGCGTTCGCGATAGGTGAAGCACCGGAAGCCGCTGCCGTGATGCTCTTTTATCGCGTGGGTGAATTCTTACAGGATATGGCAGTTGACAGCTCCAGACGTTCAATTTCGGAGCTTATGGATATAAGACCTGAATCTGCGACCGTATTCAGAGACGGTGAATGGATCACGGTCTCTCCCGAAGCGGTCTCTATCGGTGAAACTATTCTTGTTAAGGCAGGCGAGAGGATACCGCTCGACGGAGTTGTGGTAAGCGGTGATGCTGCGCTTGACACAAAGGCGTTGACCGGGGAATCTGTACCACGTGAGGTGCGTACAGGCGATACCGTACTGTCGGGCTGTATCGACATGAACGGCGTACTTAACGTAAGGGTGGAAAAAAGCTACGGTGAGTCTACTGTAGCGAGAATACTCGAGCTTGTCGAAAATGCTTCCGCAAATAAAGCTCCGACGGAGAGCTTCATTACCTCCTTTGCAAGGGTCTATACTCCGCTCGTGGTCATCGTTGCCGCAGTCCTTGCGATACTTCCTCCCCTTTTGTTCAACGGAGAGTGGGCAGAGTGGCTTCGCCGCGGATGTGTGTTCCTTGTAGTTTCCTGTCCGTGTGCTCTTGTGATATCCGTTCCTCTGACGTTTTTCGGCGGTATCGGAGCTGCCTCAAGACATGGTGTTCTCGTCAAGGGTGGAAACGATCTCGAGACCCTTGACCGTGTTCGTACAGTCGTTTTAGATAAGACCGGAACGCTTACCAAGGGAGAATTTCGTGTACGTGAGATATGTGCTTCTGACGAATTCACCGCACGACAGGTCCTTGAGTATGCGGCACTGGCAGAGTGCCTTTCAAACCATCCGATAGCCAGATCGGTGCTTGCTACCTACGGAGAAGCTGTTGAACAGGGAAGGATATCAGAGCATACCGAGCATTCCGGCTGTGGCGTAAGTGTTGTAGCTGACGGAAAGACCATACTTGCCGGAAAGCTGAGTTGGTTGGAGGAGCAGGGCATAGCGTGTGTTCCTAACGAAAAGCTCGGCACAAAGGTATATATCTCCGTTGACGGAAGGTTTGCGGGCTGCCTTGTCATAGCGGATGAGCTAAAGCCCGACAGTCGTGATGCGATGACTGCATTAAAACGATGCGGAGTCGAAAGGCTTGTGATGCTCACCGGAGACGAAAAGACTATCGCCGCCTCTGTTGCGGAGGAGCTTGACCTTGACGAGCATCATGCGGAACTTTTACCCGAGGACAAGGTAGCGATAGTAGAGGAGCTTATCAAAAAAAGCAAAAAGGGTAATGCTCTCGCATTTGTTGGTGACGGTATAAATGATGCGCCTGTGCTTGCGTGTGCCGACGTTGGAGTGGCAATGGGTGGACTTGGCTCGGACGCGGCGATAGAAGCGGCAGATGTCGTTTTAATGACCGATGAACCCTCAAAGCTTGCCGAGGCGATAGGAATAGCAAGAGAGACAAGGAAGATCGTTATTCAGAATATCGCACTTTCTCTCGTAATAAAGGCGGCATTTCTGATACTTGGTGCGTTCGGACTTATTGATATGTGGCTCGCCGTGTTCGGTGACGTCGGGGTTGCACTCATTGCCGTGTTAAATGCAATGCGTATCTTGAAAAAATGAGCTTCATTTCGAAGATGTGAAAAGTACTGCTTGAAAAAACCTTGATACCGGTCTGTTGGTTCAGCTCAAATGCTTATATTTAAAAAATGACCTTAATTTCGAATTTTTTAAATTTACTGCTTGAAAAAACGACCGCACGGTCGTTTTTTCTTCCCCATGGATCTATTAAAGGACACGTGAGATGTTATGGTGCTTGTATGGGACTGTATGATCAAATAGGAGCATTTGATCACAACACAATGATGCAAAATACATACAAATAGTGCATTATAACGAATAATGATTTCAGAATGAGGAATTAATTATTTACAATATATTATGTAAAAAGCTTCGTATCTGTGATATAATAAAGGTAAATATATTAATGAAAAATGGGGTTGTTATGGGAAAGCTGTCTTCTCTGATCAGAGCGACCGGTGAAAAAAAGCATTTCAATTCCGCAGTTATTCTCGCCGCCGGAAACGGTTCAAGGATGAACGACGATCGAGCCAAGCAATTTATAGATATCTGCGGACTTCCGGTCGTAGTACGAAGTGCGTTGGCGTTCGAACGTTCACCCGAGATACACGAGATAATCGTTGTGACACGTCCTGCCGATATCGAAGGCTGTACGACACTTCTTCGGACAAATGGTATTACCAAGCTCACACGAGTGGTCGCCGGAGGAGCAACGAGACAGGATTCGGCAAGGCTCGGGTTCGATGCGATATCTCCGGACTGTGATTATGTGGCAATACATGATGCCGCACGTTGTCTCGTCACACCGGAAAACATAAGAGCCGTAATGGAGACTGCGTATTCGGTAGGTGCGGCGGCCTGTGCCGAGCGTGTTGTGGATACCATAAAGAGAACGAATGCCATAGGAAGGATAACGGAAACTATAGACCGTGAAAACACATGGCTCGTGCAGACACCGCAGGTGTTTATGGCTGATATGTATCGTGCGGCATCCTATGTTGCGTTGAAGGAGAATTTCACAGCATCAACAGATGACTGCTTTCTCTGTGAACGTCTCGGCTTTGACGTAAGGCTCGTTGACGTGGGAGGCTTCAATATAAAGGTCACATATCCGGAAGATATCGTGATGGCTGAGATGATACTTGAAATGCGTAATAAAAAGAAGAACGGAGCGGTAGTGAGATGAGGATCGGACACGGATACGATGCACACAGATTTTGCTCGGATAAGCCTCTTGTTCTCGGTGGCGTGAGGATAAGCTCTGAGCTTGGACTTCTCGCGGTCTCTGACGGAGATGTTTTGCTTCATGCACTTATAGATGCTCTGCTCGGAGCGGCTGGAGAGCGTGATATAGGCTATCATTTTCCACCGTCAGACGCTACATACAAAAATATAGACAGTCGAATACTTCTCAAAAAAACTAACGAGATATTGAAAGACAAGGGTCTCACCGTAGAATATGCCGATATGACCATTGTTGCACAAATACCGAGACTGTCACCGTATATCGATGATATACGTGCGGCTGTTGCCGAGGTACTTGAGGTTCCAACGGAACGTATCAACGTTAAGGCGACTACTGAGGAGAAAATGGGCTTCACAGGTCGCTGTGAAGGTATCTCCGCTCACGCAGTCTGCCTTCTTGCCGAATGACCAATGCGTCGGATATGCGGCTATACGCAAATATCCGACGCATTATACACAAACGACCGAAGACCACACTGTTTTCCGACGTCCTTTTTATTCACGATCTGTAAGCAGGTCTCCGATCGGAAATCTGTTTCAAACGGAGCGTATAGCATCTCCGTCACAAACAGTTTATGCGTTGTTTGATGCAGTGTCACTCGAGCTATACTCCCTAACAGGGGAAGATCAGCTTTTTTGAGTGATAGGTATGTCAAACAGCCTCTCAGACCATCAAATAAATCAAAAAAAGAGACAAAAAATTTTAAGGCGACACCGCACAGTTCTGATGGTGCGATCGCGCAGTCATATCTTTCGTCGGACGATACAAATTCGCCGCAGGCTTACGCCGGTAAGGCAAGGTGGAACTTGAAGTATTACGGAAAAGATGCAAGCGAGGTGCCATCAAAGCCTTTGCTGTGAATTGTGCGTGGGGTGCCTTAACAGAGCAGGTATGTACTTATGGAAATAAAGATCGCTCCCTCTCTCCTTGCAGCAGATTTTCTGCATCTGGAACGAGAACTTGAACGTGCCGAGGTGTCAGGTGCCGCTATGCTGCACTGTGACGTAATGGATGGCGTGTACGTTCCGAACATCAGCTTCGGCTTTGATATCATCAAGCAGATACACAGTAAAACAGCACTTCCGCTTGATGTACACATGATGACTGTCGGAGCCGACAAATATATCGATACCTTAAAAAATGCCGGTGCCGCGTCCGTGACGCTTCATTCGGACACTATGGAACATGAACAGATGATCGAAACTCTGAAATACATCAAAGCACTTGGCATGAAAGCGGCTGTCTCACTGAAGCCTAAGTGTCCGGCTACCGATGTATTTCCGTTTGTACCGTATATCGACATGATCCTCGTTATGACGGTAGAACCCGGCTTTGGCGGTCAAAAGTTTATGTCCGATATGATGCCGAAGGTTCGGGAGCTGCGTGAATACCTCGATGCAAACAAGCCTGAATGTGAGATACAGGTCGATGGCGGTGTATCCCCCACAACTATCGGAGAATGTGCAAAGGCAGGAGCAAACGTGTTCGTTGTAGGTACTGCCGCATTTAAAACAGACGATATGATAGGCGCGATAGATACGTTGATCACGTCGGCACGTGAAGCTATGGAAAGATGATCTATTAGGTGCTGTTTGAAAAAGAAGGAGATATGTACAGGAGCGAGAGATCTTTGTGATAGACGAAGAATTTTTCCGCAGGAATACGCACGTATTTCAAGGGAAAATTCTGAAGTATAGCGCAAAAAGCTCCGCTATCTGTGCATATTGACTTTTTTCAAACTCGCCCTAACTCAATAAAATAAAGGAGGAGCGAAATATGATAAGCGAAATTCAAAATCTTCTTGTAAACAAGGATTATGTAACGCTCCGAAGTACCTTGATGGAGCTGCCGGCAGCAGATATCGCCGTCCTCATAGGGGAGTTTCCGGCAGACGATATACCTATCCTTTTCCGCTTACTTTCAAAGGAGATGGCGGCAGAATGCTTTGCGTATCTTGAAGCGGACGTTCAGGAAACACTTATAAACGTTTTTAGTGACCGTGAGCTGTGGAACGTCATCGAGGGTCTGTTCGTTGACGATATGGTAGACATGATCGAGGAGATGCCGGCTAACGTAGTCAAGCGTATCATCAAAAACACACCCTACGAAAAGCGTGAGCAGGTAAATATGATCCTGCGATAT
>CAYSKU010000090.1:0-9984 GCA_964431775.1 uncultured Ruminococcus sp.
GTAGTCGAAACGTTATCCGCGCTCATATCGGCACGTATCCCGACCATGGCGGTCGGACTTGGTCATCAGCTCCTTGCAGCGGCGAACGGAATGGAGCTGAAAAGGCTTCCACACGGTCATCGCGGCGGCAACCAGCCTGTACGTGAGGTCGAGACCGGTCGGCTCTACATTACGTCGCAGAACCACGGCTATTCGGTCGCGGCGGCAAACGACACGGCTGTCGAGAGCTACATGAACGTAAACGACGGGACGAACGAGGGACTCTGCTACAGGTCGTCTCCTGCGTTCTCCGTACAGTTCACGCCGCATTCGGACGAGCTGTACCGCAGCTTCGTTCGGATGCTTGGCTGAACGTCCGACTGTATCGAAAAGTATGGGACATACGATCAAGCTCGTATGTCCCATACTCGTGATGACGATCGAATATCCATCGCAGATCAGAGCGGCTGATGGAAGCCGTTTCCGATTATCTCGCTCGAGTTGGTGATCGCGATGAACGCACCGGGTTCGTTTATTCGGATATAGTTTCGGAGTGCTATCGCCTGACTGCGGCGCATGATGGTTATGATGACCGTTTTTTCTTCCTTTTTATAGCCGCCGGTCGCACGATAGGTGGTAACGCCTCGGTTCAGACTGTGCATTATGTAGTCGGTTATCGGCTCGGGTCGGTCGCAGATTATCGTAAATACCTTACAGAGGTTGATATTTTCGATAACGCTGTCGATCACGAGAGATTTTGCAAGGAGACCGCAAAGGCTGTAGAGTCCGGTCTCGACGTCGAATACGACGAACGCGGACAGCGCGACTATTACATCGACCAGCATAAGGGTCGTTGAGATATTGAGCTTTGTATACTTCGTGATTATCATTGCAAGTATGTCCGTACCACCGCTCGAAGCATTCATGTTAAAGAACACTGCCGAGGCGATAGAGGGCAGGACTATCGCGAAGATGAGCTCGAGCATCGGCTCGTTCGTCAGCGGTGCATCCATCGGGAACAGACGCTCCGCAAGGCTGAGCATTCCCGAGAGGAGGACGGTGACGTAGATCGTTCTGACACCGAAGCCCCGTCCGAGTATGAAAAGACCGAGTACTAAAAGTGCGATATTCATTACAGTCGTCAGTGCAGAGGCAGAGACCGGAAACACTGCGGCAAGCAGGACTGCGATACCGGTCACGCCGCCGAACGAAAAGTTATTCGGGAAGCGGAAAAGGTATATTCCTGCCGCCATGATCAACGTTGCAAGGGTCATGATAGTATATTCCGACAAGATCTCTGCGAATTTCGAACGCTTTTTCATAAGATCCTCTCCAATTTCCATTGATAATAGCACTATAGCACAAACAGCGGAGATTGTCAAGTACCGTGACGGTCGGCGTTTGTACGATACAACGTTCGACAAACAAAGGATATTGACAAAAGCATAAAAATGTGATACGCTATCGCAACGGTACGTCAATATCGCTTTATGCTCTGCACGTACAGATCTGATACGATCATAATAACACCATCAAAAAAGGACATCTCATGAACACAAAGGTAGGATCCACTCGCACCGCGACCAGGCGGAGCGTTTTCGTCACAGGTATGCGTGACGGTATCCCGATAGGTCTCGGGTATTTTGCCGTTGCATTTTCGCTCGGTATAGCCGCACGAAATGCCGGTCTGACAGCATGGCAGGGATTTTTCACGAGTCTGCTCATAAACGCCTCCGCCGGCGAATACGTCGGCTTCACGATAATAGCGCAAAACGGCAGCTATCTCGAAATGGCACTTATGACGTTTATTGCGAATGCGCGGTATCTTCTGATGAGCTGTGCGCTCAGTCAGAGGTTCCATCCGTCAACGAGGCTCGTACACCGTTTGGCGGTAGGCTATTACGTAACGGACGAGCTGTTTGGCATTGCGATCGCACGTGACGGCTTTATCGACCCATACTACTCCTACGGAGCGATAGTCATTGCATCGCCGTCGTGGGCTCTCGGCACGTTATTCGGTGTCATCATGGGAAATCTTCTCCCGCTCCGCGTTGTAAGTGCGCTCAGTGTCGCGCTGTACGGAATGTTCATTGCGATAATCATACCTCCGTCGAGGAAGAACAGGGTCGTTGCGGCGTTCGTGCTGTTGAGCTTCATATGCAGCTATTCGGTGAGGTTCGTTCCGCTGCTCAATTCACTGTCGGGCGGCACGGTAACGATAATACTGACAGTCGTCATTTCGGCGGCAGCCGCGCTCCTCTTCCCCGTTCGCGACGAGGAGGGAGACAGATCGAAAGAAGCGGACGAAAAGGAGGAGACCCGTCATGGAGCATAACATATATATCTACATTGTTATAATGGTGGTCGTGACGTATGCGATACGAGTGCTTCCGCTGACGCTGATCAGGCGACAGATCGAGAGCCGCTTCATACGTTCGTTCCTATACTACGTTCCGTATGTGACGCTGGCGGTCATGACCTTTCCGGCGATCACGGAGGCTACGCAGTCACCGCTCGCGGGCTTTGCGGCGTTAGTCGTGGGGATCGTACTATCGTGGTTTGGGGTGAGTCTGTTTGGGGTCGCCGCGTACTGCTGTGGGGTGGTATTCATACTGGAGATGATTATGTGAGAAAAGGGGAAAGGGAAGGCTAAAAAATGCCTTCCCTTTTGTTTTTTTGTTTTTTATCCGGCGATATTTTCGCAGAAACGTCTGAGATATGCCGCCATTTCCGCACGGGTAGCTGCGGCGGTAAGGTCGCTGACGTCAACGCCGAGGTCATCGAGCATACCGTTCATATCTGCCCAGATCACGTTATTTTCAGCCCATGTGCTGTACGTATACTGCGGAAGCATCGGAGGGATAGCCTCGTCTGTTATTCCCTTATACGCCGCATAGCGGTTGAGTATCGCCATGATCTGCTCACGGGTCAGATAGTTCACAGCCCCGAATATGCCGTCTCCGTAACCGTTGACTATGCCGTTTGCGGATGCCCAGTTTACAGCATCGGTATACCATTCATCGTCCGGAACGTCTGTGAACTTCGAAGAGGCTTCAACGATGGGGCTTCCCTCGAGTCTCCAAAGGATCGTTACGAGCATTGCGCGATCTACTACGGCATAGGGGGAGAACTCGGTTTCGGACGTGCCGATCATAAGCTCGTTCTCGAATACGAATTCGACATCCTCATAGAACCAATCGGAGCTGTCAACGTCTGCGAAGATAGCTTCATTGCGAACGTCATCCACATCATTTACCTCCGTTTCGTTGAAGACGACCGAAATGGTATGAGCCTTCTGAACGTTCTTGAAGGTATACTCGGAAACTGCACCGACATCTTTACCGTCTACGGTAACAGAACCGATCTCGTAGCCCTCATCGGGAGTGATCGTGTAGGTGAGCTTTCCGTCATACTTGATCTTCGAAATACCGGAGGGAGTGATCGAGCCGCCCTTTGAAGCGGAGGCTTTGAGGGTGTATCTCTGATTTCTGAGCTGTGTCACAGCCAAATACCAGCTGTCATGATCAAAGGTATCACGCTTCGGCTCTGTCTCGCTCTTATCATAGATCGTGTAGTCGCAAGCATCGCACTTACCGTTACGATCCTTGTCTGCGTGTTCTTCCTTACCTGTTACTTCGTCACAGCCGGAGCATTCGAACCAGTGGTGCGTATCGTTCTTACTGTAGGTGTCAGACCAATCGTGAGTATGTCCGAGGGCAGGGATGGTCTCCACCTTGGTCTGTCCGCAGAGTGTACAGGTATAGGTCTTTATTCCCGTGGTGGTCTCGGTCGCAGGGGTAGTTTCGACTCCGCTGTCCCAGGTGTGAACGGATTTGTTAAAAAGCTCATTACAATCTTCAATAACACACTCGTGCCAATGATGGATATTATTGAACTTCCATTCGGTTGCCGCTCCATGCTCTTGAACTATTTCCACGGGACAATCGCAGACATCACATTTTCCGTTTTCGTCTTCATCACCGTGAATTTCCAGATCTGACTTGTAACCGCAGTCACATTCATGCCAGTGTTCAACGTTATCAAAGTACCATTCGTTGGGATATCTGTGTGTGTGTCCGAGGGCGGGAATATCTTCTTTCTCGACTTCGGAACACACAGAACAAGTTCTCTTCTTCAATCCCGTAGCAGTTTCTGTAGGCTTGGTGACAGTTACCCATCCTCCGAATTTGTGATCGCCGTACCCACCGCTCACATCAAAGAATGTTTCTTCACTGGTATAGCCACATTCACAGCTATAGTAATATTCTGCATACGAGCCACAGGTCGCTTCATTCTTGAGGAATTCATCATCCGTATTCCTTTCGGAGAAATCACACTCCTCAACAAAGATCGTACAGGTATCATATACACCGTTTACCATAGCTTTGACATTGGCACGCCCAACACCGACTGCTGTGACCCTACCGTTTGAGCTTACTGTAGCGACATCTTCATCGTCAGAACTCCATACAACATCGCTCTTATATTCACGAGGAGATACGAAGACCGAAAGAGTCTTTCTGTCACCTTCATGCATGGTCACCGAGGAGTTTCTGATGTCAACTTCAATCGTCTCGTCAGCACCTCCGACCTTAACAATGATCGTGACCTCGTCATAGGCATAGCTTTTAGGATCTGTACTGCCGGTATCACCATCCCACAAACCGTCGGTTACTTTTACCTTGATCTCATACTCACCTTCGGGACAATCATCGGGAATATATACCTCTACGGTATAATCAACACCGTTTTCATATCTGTTATCAAGGTAGCCTTCTCTGTCGCTTTCGGAATTTTCTTCAACAAATACACCGCCGGTATCACTTGTTGTACCATCCATACGTGTAAGTATGAAATATTCGCAGTTTTCTATATCAATATAGAAATGATCCGAATTGTCGGCATTGACCGTAAGGATAACAGTTTCACCTGGTTCATAAACTTCCTTGTCGGAGGTCATGGTAACAGACGACTCGGTATTATCATTGATGCCTGTCCATACCGCATACAGGGTCATATCGTTATAAACGGTGATCTTACTATTTGCCTTATAATCCGCTGTAGATGCATTACTGCTTTCAGACCAACCGATGAATCGGTAACCATCTTTCGAAAACGAAAGATGAGAAGCATCCGGAAGGGTGACTTTTTCTCCTGCTTCAACAGTCTCGTGAGATGCACTGCCTTTACCGCCGTTTGCATCATATGTCAGAGTTGCGTAGGAGATAAGATTATCGTCTTTAGTCCAAAGAGCTTTCAGTGTAATATCGGAGGTCAGATCGATCACCTCTCTGGGCTGAAGGATCTTGCCTGTTCCAACGACCTGCCAGCCCTTGAACTCATAGCCGTTTATTGCAAACGGATCGAGTATCTCGTAATCTTCGCCATCTCTCACTTCGTCATAGAAAGAGTCTTCACCGCTATCATAGTGTACGAAATAATCCCATTTTGCGTATAGATACAAGTCACCGGATAGAGTGAGTGTATCATTCGGCTGCATTATGGAATATGTTCCTTTCGTAGGCCATGTGTACGTTCCGGCAGGATCCATATACATCCAACCCTTGAAGGCAGAAGTGTTAATGCTTGGAGATGCTATCGTGTAGTAGGTGGTATCCTTGATCTCGGGATATGCGTATTCCTTCAAAGGGTCTGCCGCATTATTATAGTCATACGTAACTTCATATTCCGAGTCCTCCCATACTGCATAAAGATGTTTGGGCGACAGACCCGGACCGCCAATACTTGTGTATTCGACTCCGTGATCGTACTTACCGATACCATCCTTATCAGATGACCATTTTCCGCTAAACTTATAGCCTTCTCTGATCGGCTCGTCTACATCGATCTTGTATGACTCATTGTATACCTTCTTGTCAACGATCTCTGTAGAACCATCAAGGAATTTGCCTTCATTAGCATGATAGACGATATCAAATACACCAGGCTTCCAGATCGCGTAGAGGGTAATGTCGCCTTCTTCGAAGGTATAGGTCTTGCCGCCGTCATATTCGCCATTACTTGCGGTTTTATCCGCAGACCAACCGAGGAACTCGTATCCCACTCGAGTGGGTATAGGAAGCTTTACGCTTTCACCGGTGAGGAATTTACTTGATGAAGGAGATACGCTTCCATTTTGAGGATCGTAGGTAACAGTGTTAGCCTTCACCCAAACTGCATAGAGTGTTGCATCACCGTCAGCGGTATAAGTATCACCTGCACTATATTCAGGTACTTTGGCTGTGCGTGAAGTTGCCCATCCAAGAAATTTGTGACCACTAAACGTAGGCTCAACCTTCGGCAGAGTAAGAGGAATTGTATCAATCTTACCTTGCTTTGATTCCAATCCGACATTCTCTAATCCGACATAACTACCGCCATTCGTATCAAAATGCACAGTATGAACATGATTTTCGGCGAAATCACTATAAGCCTTTAATGAATTAAACGTATATTCACTTCTTCTGTCTTTTAACCTATCTCTGCGATGATCGACCATATCCATAAAGTTGGTATATGCATTATCTTGAAGTATGTCAACCACTTGACCTATTTTCAAAATACCTGCAGTACAATAAGTTTGTTCACATTGTCCTGCATAATCATTTTCGCACAGAAGGACATTCCACATTAGTTTTGCAATAGAGTTTAATTTTCTCGCATTATATTGATTTGGTTCTTCTTTAAATTTGCGTAAGCATTCACTGTAATATGTGTGTAAACTTTCACGTATGATATACATAAAATATAGCTCAAGGTCTGCTACATAATTTCTTTTTTTACCAATCATAAGATCGTCGAAAGCTTTCACGGATTCTTCCATCAGATTTGCAATAATTAAACCTAACGCAAGACCACCCACAAACTCAGGACCAGCTACAGCAATCAATCCTCCGCCAGCTTTCGCTGCCGCTGACGCCATTGGGAAAAAGCTATCAGATATGATTGATGATGCCAGATCAACAGAAAGAGTGTATGCTTCTTGAGCGGCGGTGTATTTTACCAATAAATCCTTAAAAAATTCATTCGAATTTTCTGAGATCATTCCATATAGACTCGTGGCAGCTTTTTTTAATTCTGGATCAGCAGCCTTAGTTGCCAAATGAAGAACTATATCAGCATACTCATCGTTTAATAAACCAAGATTAATTAATTTACCTGCTTCCTTGGCAGCATCTCTTATATTAAAATAAGAAAATGCACCACTCGCTAACGCTCCAAGAGCATCTGCAACAGCTTCAGGAACGATTTTTGTAGAGGTAAGCCAGGTATCACCTGTCAGCAATATTTCCGGTGGTTCTTCAACAATTGGTCCCCCAAGTTTAGCCCATTCATTCTCAAAATAAGCATCTATTGCACTTTGAATCAAGCTATTTGAAAATATAGAGTTTTGAACATCTAATTGGTCTCTTGAAAGATTGAAAATTTTTTCAAAGCCATCATCTTCCACATTATCATAATAATAGAAGCACGTGAACAACATCGCCATGTATGTTCTATACTGCAATAGTGCTGTATCTCCACCAAAGTCGAGATCCATATGCGTTTCACAATAATCATAAGCTTGGCTGATTCTTTCGTCTCTCAGCTCTATTGTGGGATATACAGCCTCGAACAGCTTGGTAAAATGTGAATCTTTATAATAATCTTCCACATGCGACATCTTAATATTGTTATACCATGCCATATATACATCTACACCGGCTTGCCATGCCTCTGCTTCTGTCATTTGGACAGCCATTTTTGCCTCAACGCCGACCCCAAGCATCGGGATCATCGAGAACACTGTCGTCAAGGTCAAAAGCAAGCTTATAAGTCGTTTTTTCATAAGTCCTCCATAATAATGTTGTGTCTTCGGGAGGATCGAAGGCTCCCGAAGCGTCGGTCTTATTTGGGTTCGTGCGTTTTCTAAGGGGGTCTGACCTTCGGTAATACTCTCATTGCTGACACGTCTCCTTCCGGTATGACCCGGCTTACAATAAAGTGTACTTTACAGAAGCGTGTGCCTCCTCCGCCATGACGGACAACGGCAGAAGTCCCACCATCATCACGAGCGCGGGAAGCATACTCAGTGCTTTTGCATAACGTTTCACGTGTCTTGTCCTTCCTTAAATGATATGATAATATGGGTGTGGAAACTAAAGCAGACTTTTGTTTCCACAAAAACATTGACATAACTGAAAATATGTGATACAATGTTTTCTGTGGAAAATAAATAGATTTTTACCTAAAACAACACGTAAAAATAAAAAAAGCAGACTGTAAACAAAAGTCTGCTTTTTTTGACATGTTTTCGTTTTTATACAAGGCAAAAAAAGAAAAGGGACAAGCTTTTTTGATGGAGTACATCATTTAAGCTTGTCCCGTTCTGTTATTACGGTATTAGATTCAGATAGTAACTTCCTTATGCTCTGCGGCACTTCTGTAGATACCGTCGAGCATTCTCTGGACTGTAACTGCGTCGTCTATCGGGGAGATGGGAGTCTTGCCCTCGTTTACGCATTCAACGAAGTGACGGATCTCTTCAACGAAGTAGTCGTTGCCCTTTACCTCCGGCTTAATGTCGGTGAGGTAGCCGTTCTCATCCTCGGTATAGATGGTGAGGGGGTCGAACGTACAGCCTGCCTTAGAGCCGAAGAGCTGAGTGGTCGCGGATTCGGGACCGTTGATCGCCCATGCGATCTCAGCCATCATGGTCTTGCCGCCCTCGAAGCGGAAGAATACGGTCGCGGAGTCCTCTGTATCGAACACGCCGTTGCCCTTGCCGAACGGCTGCCATCTGGTGATGCCCTTAGTCTGGAAGTCACCGATGCGGTAGGAGGTCTCTGCGGAGACGGATACCGGCTTCGGTCTGTCCATCAGGTACCATGTACGGTCGATAGCGTGAACGCCGATATCGAGGACGGGACCGCCGCCTGCAAGCTCCTTATCGGTGAACCAGCCGCCGGGAGTACCTCTGCGGCGAACGTAAAGGGTCTTTGCGGCGTAGATCTCGCCGAAAACGCCCTCTGCGTAAAGCTCACGTACCTTCTGCTGCTCTGCGCCGTAACGTGTAACGACTGCGAGCATGAACTGAACGCCCGCTTCCTTTACTGCCTTTTCCATAGCGAGACCCTGCTCGAGTGTAGCTGCGAGAGGCTTTTCGCAAAGGATATCCTTACCTGCCTTAGCTGCGGCGATACAAACGGGTGCATGAGCTGCTGTCCATGTGCAGATATCGATGTAGTCTACATCAACGTTTGCAAGGAGCTCTTCAACGGATGCGAAGTACTGCGGAATACCGAACTTCTCGGCAGCTGCCTGTGCGCGCTCCGGAACTATATCCGCGATAGCAACTACCTCTACGATATCGGTGAGCTGCTGATAGGAGGGAAGGTGTGCGGAGGTCGCGATATTACCTGCGCCGACGATACCTACTCTCAGTTTCTTTGCCATGATAAGCACCAATTCCCCTTATGGGGAAGCCTTTCTTTTGCTGATCTAACGTAAGAAAGCTATCTCTGCTTTCTCTTTATCGTTGCAAATATTGTATCACAACACGAGCCTCTTGTCAAGCACAGCAACAGCATTTGTCGGCTGAGCCGACAGGCATGGATCGGCGCACTTTCACTTGAAATTGCAGGAGATCCCACGAGGGTGGAGTTTGTGCAGGGTCGGCATTTGTATTGGCTGAGCCGACAGTCATGATCGGCGCACTTTCACTTGAAATTGCAGGAGATCTCACGAGAGTGGAGCTTTGCAGGGCTGGTCTGCTGACTTTTTGTCTTTTGCAGACTGCACGGTGTCGGCTGACGTTTTGTAAAATCGAAACTTTACGCATTAAATATGTTGGAAACGCAAGCGTTTCCTTCCGATTTTATGCCCCTACGCGGGGCGGGCGCACAAGGGGTCTTAATGCGCGACCCCTTGTGAATCCTGCACACCAGAGACGTTCCCTCTCTGGACTCTCCCTTCGTGAAGCTAAATAGTTGAGAATACCGCCGAACCTTGCAGTCACATCGTTCG
>CAYSKU010000091.1:0-9126 GCA_964431775.1 uncultured Ruminococcus sp.
GTTGGCGGCGTGACGTTTCGTGCCGCACTCATATTGAGAAATCAGACTGCTTGCTCACGCATAAGCTTTGCCGATCTGCAAAACTAATGTGATGTAGATCTGCACGCAGGTGAGCATGAGGTAACGCTTGGCAGCTTCACGACCGAGCATGACGGCTACGTCAGATTCGAGCTACAGGGCATCGAGACAGACGGACGCTACTTCGCAGCTCCCACAGAGCTCGTGCTGTACGGACTCGGCAAGGACGACGTCCGCGCCTGCATAACTCCAAAGGATAAAAAGGACTACGGTTACTACTGGACACGCCGAGGACCGAGCGTGCATTGCGGCTACCTTATACCGAATACCGAGAACGTGGAGTGGTTCTATAACGAGGTCACCGTACCGAAGGGCTTCGATCCGGTCGGCACCTACGCTATGGCGATAGGCTTCAACGGCGGCTACTTCGGTATGCAGACCAACGCGAAAAGGGAACGCCGTATACTGTTCTCGATCTGGAGTCCTCACGTCACCGACGATCCTACCTCCATACCGGAGGAGCTTCGCATAGTGTGTACCGCAAAGCACGAGCGTACACATATCGGCGAGTTCGGCGGAGAAGGCTCTGGCGGTCAGAGCTTCATGAAGTATAACTGGAAGAGTGGGGAGACCTACCGCTTCCTCATGCACGTCAGACCGATAGGGAATAACAAAACGGAATTTACCGCGTACTTCTTCTTCCCCGAGAGCGGACGGTTCGAGTGCATAGCCTCGTTCGTTCGTCCGCAGACCGATACATGGCTGACGGGAGCGCATTCGTTCCTCGAGAATTTCAGCGATACACGCGGATATATCACACGTATGGCGTACTACGGAAACGCATGGGCGCGCACCTCCGACGGAAGCTGGTTCGCACCGGCGCGTATACGCCTGACAGGTGACGGTACGGCACGAAAGAGCCGGCGTACCGACTATGACGGAGGTCTGCTGGAGGACGGTCGCTTCTTCCTAAAGAACGGCGGCTTCTTTGATTCCAATGCGGTACTCGATACCGTGTTCGAGCGCGATACGACCGAGATGATGCTTCCCGATGACCTTGATGTAAACGAAATTCAGTAAACAGAAAGTGTGTTTTATATGCTATACATACCGGAAAACTATACACCGCGTCTTGCTACATATGACGTTCAGCGTGCCATCGACTATATCAAGCGTACCTTTCAGATGAACCTTGCGATAGAGCTGAACCTTCGCCGTGTTTCCGCTCCGCTGTTCGTTCGTGAGGACTCCGGTCTTAACGATAACCTGAGCGGCAGAGAACGTCCGGTCGGCTTTGATATTCCGGCTGTCGGAGAGAACGCACAGGTCGTGCAGTCTCTGGCAAAGTGGAAGCGTCTTGCCCTCAAGCAGTACGAATTTTACGTCGGTAAGGGTCTCTATACCGATATGAACGCCATTCGCCGTGATGAGGACGACCTTGACAACCTCCACTCCGTGTACGTTGACCAGTGGGACTGGGAGAAGGTCATCGACCGCAGTATGCGGAATACCGAATACCTGCACCGCACCGTTCGTCGGATAGTAGCCGCAATGGTAGCAACCAATAACGCACTTCGCTACGAATTTTCGGCTCTCGAATGCCGTATCTCCCCCGAGGTAACGTTCGTTACCACACAGGAGCTTGAGGATATGTATCCCGATAAGACCCCAAAGGAGCGCGAGAATCTTTTCGTAAGGGAGCATCCTACAACGTTCCTTGAAAAGATCGGCGGTAAGCTGAGGAGCGGGAAGCCGCATGACGGTCGCGCCCCCGACTACGACGACTGGGAGCTGAACGGCGATATCCTCCTTTGGAACGACGTACTCGGCTGTGCGTTCGAGATATCCTCCATGGGTATTCGTGTTGACGCGGCTTCACTTGCGGCACAGCTGAAGATAGCAGGCTGTGAGGAACGTGCGGCTCTTCCGTTCCATAGGATGCTCCTGAACGATGAGCTTCCGCTGACGATCGGCGGCGGTATCGGTCAGTCGAGACTTTGTATGCTTATGATGCAGACCGCACATATCGGTGAGGTGCAGGTCTCCGTTTGGGATAAGAAGACCTTAGAGACCTGTAAAGAGGCAGGAATACCTCTGCTTTGATACGCAGACCGCTATATATTATACGTTCGGACGGGGAAAGCTTCTCTTGTGGGCTTTCCCCTATTCTTTTGAGCGGTCATCGTAAAAGAATTCATATTTTCATGTTGAAAAATATACCACAGTATCGTATAATATATAAAGCTATCACTATGTAAAATAACAGTTTCGGGAGAGTACCGATGTATGCTAGTAAGTTATTCATTACAGTATGACACTATGGCATCAGCCCGTCTGGGACGCGGCGATAACGAGAACGGAAATCTTCTTGTCCGTCTCGTTCGCGCAAGCGTTATTTTGACCGCGCTTGATCGGTTTTGTGCATATATATACCACTTGATAAAAAACGGTCTGTTCGGCTATATCTTCAGCGGCTATAAAAGCTCACCGAACTCACCGTTCATGTCGGGCTTTAAGAATACCCGTACCTGTCACCATCTGTCGGAGCTGCGCTACGGTATCTGCCGACGTATAGAGTCGAGCCTCATACTGAACGGCATAAGCCTGTTTACAAGGTACCTGCTCGGCTGTCGTCTTCGTGTCTACGGAGCGTTTTTTGCCGCCTTCGGCTGCTATACCGCGTTTTCGGCATATATGTATACCATGCTGTCGGGGGATATACTGTCGGTCATCGAGCATCGTGATATAATACCGGCACTCGTGCTGATACTGTCGTCGATACCGCTTGTCATGTCGAAGCGTACTCTCTCCGAGGCTCTTTGCGAGACCTTTGTCGGACGCTTCGTCAGCCTTGTCACCGGCTTTAAGAGGGACGACTTTTCCGATACAGTCGGCTCGGGAGGGCATCAGGGGATAGCCTTCCTTCTCGGTGTCATCTGCGGCGCAATGACCTACTTTATCTCACCCGTACTCATTCTTCTCGGACTTGCGGCACTTCTGTGGCTCTACCTCGTCATGCTACGCCCCGAGCTTGGTGTGCTGACCCTGTTCTTCGCCATGCCGTGGTTTCCGACCATGCTGCTCGGCGCAGTGACCGCGTATACCGCACTTTGTACCTTCATAAAGCTGATCCGCGGAAAACGTATGCTCCGTGTCGAGCCTATCGATATTACGGTAATGGCGTTTGCCCTCCTCCTTTTCTTCGGAGGAACTGTCTCGCTGTCCGAGCAGTCGCTGAAGCCGGCACTCCTCATGCTCTGCTTCATCCTCGGATATTTCATGACCGTCATATTGATGAATACACGCGAATGGCTCGTTCGCGCCTCGACCGCCTGTGTCATCTCGGCGGTACTCGAGTCACTTTACGGTATGATCATATACCTTGTGGGCGGCGGCTATTCCTCCTCAGCATGGGTAGACAGCGATATGTTCTCGACTATCGGCAGACGTGCCGTCGGAACACTTGAGAACCCGAATATGCTCGGCGAATACCTCATACTCGTCATCCCGATAGCGGTCGGAATGCTCATCGGACGAGGCGAGGGACTCAGACGTGTTCCTGCGTTCTTCTGTATCGCCGTAATGGGAGGCTGCCTCATACTGACGTGGAGTCGCGGCGCATGGCTCGGACTCATCTTTGCGGCACTCCTGTTCCTGTTCATGTGGCACAGACGTTCCGTTTGGGTGGTTCTTGCAGGTGTCGCCTCCGTGCCGTTCTTGCCAATGCTTCTCCCCGACTCGATAGTCTCACGCTTTACGAGCATCGGAAATATGTCCGACTCCTCGACCTCCTACCGTGTGTATATCTGGCGCGCCACCGTCAATATGATAAAGGATCACTCCATGACCGGTATCGGCATCGGTGAGGGTGCTTGGAGACGCCTGTACCCACTCTACTCGTACCTCGGAGTGGAGGCGGCACCGCATTCGCATAACCTCTACCTGCAAATATGGCTCGAGCTTGGCGTAGTAGGGCTTCTCGTGTTCGTAGTGTTTCTGTTCCTGCTGTATCAGTCCGGCTTCACACTGTTCTCGAAGCTCTCGGGCGGCTGTGAGCTGTCAACTCCCGACCTTTCCGAGGATCTGCTCAGACAGAACCTCGGCGAGGGACTTGACGTCGGACGTGAGATGGATCGAAGCAAGACCCAGCTCCGTATCTCGGCAGCCGCACCGCTCTGCGGAGTGTTTGCCGTACTGGTGCAGGGCATGACCGACTATGCGTGGTATAACTATCGTCTCTATCTGATGTTCTGGCTCGTCTGCGGACTTGCTTCGGCATACGTAAGAAACGGTAACGGTCAGATACGAACGTCATACACAGATACCTCCGACAGCTCCTCTGCGGATATCTCTATAGCTGTCGGAGACAAAAATAAAAGGTCTCGGGACAAGCTCGACTCCGTCTCCGATACGGTCGAGAACACCGAAGAAAGGAAAGAAGAAAAATGAGCAAGAGAAAGCTGCGCTTCAATGCCGTTGACGCGCTCATCATACTTGTCATAGCCGCCGCAGTCTTCGTCCTGCTGTACGTGTTCGTATTCAGCGGACGCAGCACGCAGGCGAGTACGGAGGCTGACCATACGACTATACGATACGTCGTCGAGCTGCAAAATATCGACGAGCGACTTGAGGAAGCCGTAAAAAAGGGACAGGCTGTCGAGGATGCCGTCGAACGAAAGAAGCTCGGTACGGTCAGCGGAGTTCAGGCTGTCCCTTACGAAAAGATAACCTTTGATTACGAAAACGGCAGAGAGACCGTTGCTTCGGTCGAGGGAAAGATAACGCTTAAGATAACTATAGAGGCGCAGGCAGTCGAGACCGACCGTGCCTTTACTGTGGATGGCTGTGAGATACGTGTCGGACAGCAGTATAGCCTGATCCTCCCCGATCTGTACGGCTACGGCTACTGCACGGAGCTTATTGACGATTGACGATCAACGGAGGTAAATATGACTCAGAATCAGTTGCTTTATGGGATAGTCGCCCTGATCTGTGCCGCACTCCTTGCCTACGCAATGACACCGATAGTTCGTGTGCTTGCGTTTAAGATAGGGGCTGTGGACGTTCCGCTCGATAACCGCAGGATACACAAAAAGCCGATGCCGCGCATAGGCGGTCTTGCGATATACCTGAGCTTCACACTGACGACCATCATCTTCGGTGAACCGACCTCGGAGCTTGTGACCATATGGATAGGCGGCGGAGTACTCGTCATACTCGGTGTGCTTGACGATATCTACCGACTGAACGCATGGCTGAAGCTGATAGTCCAGCTCGGTGTATCCGTATTCGCTGTCATGAACGGCTGTGTGATCGACCATATCAACCTCGGTGGGTTCTACGTTTCGCTCGGCGTACTCAGCGCACCTCTTTCCGTGCTTTGGATCGCCGGACTCACGAACGCCATAAACCTTATAGACGGTCTTGACGGACTTGCCTGTGGTGTGTCTGCGATATCCTCTCTGTCATTGCTCTTTGTCGTGATGCTACAGGGAGACTTCGTCAGCGCACTGATATGTGTTATACTGTTCGGCTCGTGCTTCGGCTTCCTGCCGTTCAATTTTAACCCCGCACGTATGTTCATGGGTGACACAGGCGCGCTGTTCCTCGGCTATACACTTGCAGTCATATCGGTCTTCGGAGTCTTCAAGCTCCATGCGGTGCTTGCATTCCTCGTACCCTTTGCGATATTCGCACTTCCTCTGCTCGATACTGTCTCTGCGATAATCAGACGACTTGTATCCGGTAAAAGCCCCTTTGCACCCGACAGAGGACATATCCATCATAAGCTCATCGATATGGGCTTTACGCAAAAGGAGTCGGTGAAGATACTGTACGCGATCTGCGGAATATTCGGACTTGTTGCGGTGTTCTGCACCGAAGCGATGTTCCATACCATGCGTGTCAGCAAGTCTATCCTCATCGCCGTTATCGCAATGGGACTTTTCTTCCTCAATTACATCATCCTCAGAGACCCCGATTGCAGAAAGCATTCGGGACTTACGGAGGACGACATGACAGTTTCCGAATACTTCAAGGAGCTTGACCCCGAAAAAGCACGTAAGATAGAGGCACATAACGGAGGTCACGCCGAACAAACGGAGGAGTCCGATAAAAAGACGGAGAATGAAGAAACAAAAAACGAAGAGCAGGGGTAATGGCAATATCTCCGCTTCGACAGATAAAAAGAGTACACCGACAAAGTACCGTAGGGAACGCCTCACCTCCGGAATAGTCTTCGTAGCCTCGGGAATGCTCATCTTCATAATGATACTTCTCGTTCTTATGAAGCTTGACGTAGTCGCACCGCCGTTCTTTCTCACCTCTGTGTTCGGTGTGAGCGGAGATGGTACGGAGCAGACTCCAAACGATACGCAGAGCGGAATACCCGAGCTTACCGCCGCACAGACGGAGGAATACTATTATACCTTGCCGGTGGATCCGCGTGAGGCACTCGCGGAGCTTGTCGTGCAGGACAGCTACGTCCGTGAGCTTCGCGTAATAAATTCGTTCGGTACGGAAGCGGATGTACAAAAGTATACCCTCACGGTGGACGGAGACAGACTTCGTCTCGAATCCGACTTTAAGACGGTCATATGTGACGGGACAGCCGTGTACGTTGCGACCGAAACCTACAGAACGAAGCTCGATAACAGCCTCTTCACCCCCGAATACGAGGTCGGTATGACCTCGCTTGCGGATGTCAGAGCGGCGGCAGAGAAGGGGAGCGTCACCTATTCCGGACGTATGGGAGACGAAAAGGCACTGCTCATAATCTCGGAGGATGCCGAGTCGGGCGTGCTGACGGAGTATTCCGTCTCACTTGAGACAGGGATAGTGATGACCGAACGCTCATATATAAACGGTGAGCTGTACCGAGCGGTCGTGACGGACTCCGTTGACGTTTTCGCACGGGTGTCGGACGACCTATTTGAAATTCCCGAAGAATGACGATTGGAGTAAATCATGAATAAAACAGAAAAAACGCGCCTCGGCGCATTGGACGTGTTCATTATAGTAGCTGTTCTGGTCTGTATCGTCAGTTTCGGACTTCGTATGTTCATGACACAGAGCTCGGATCTTGACAAAAACGTACAGCTCGACAACTATATAGTTTCCTTTAAGGTCATGGGCATACGTGATTCCTCGGCGAAGAACTACCTGAATAAGGGAACGAACTTTTACCTTGACGAGAACGACGTGCTGCTTGGAGCTCTCCGTGAGGGCGTTACCATAAGTGATGCGGAGGCGTATTATGAGATGCCGGACGGCTCGATCGTCCTTGCCTCGAATAACGCCTCGGGAGACCTCTACCGCGTAGACGCGGAATGCAGTCTTGACGTTACCGGAAAAACAGATGCAAACGGCTGCTTCCTGCTCGGCGGAAATAAGTATATCGGCATAAATAAGGAGCTGCTGATATACAGTAAGTACCTGTCTATCACAGTCCTCGTGACGGACATAACAAAGGTGCAGTAAACGCAAAGCTCGATAGACTGTTGCAGGACAAAAATGCGATGTCGAGCAATATAGAAAAAATAAAGATCCGGAGATGCAATAAACGTTTCTCCGGATCTTTTGTAGGTATCACCATACCATCGTGGGATCTTCTTTGCTTTAATGACCGCCTGTCGGCTCAGCCGACCTTACAGCTCAAGGATCGCGCCGACCGGATAGTGGTCGGAAACGGTAACACCGTCTACCGTATCGGTGATCTTCATCGTGCGCTCGGTAGAATGAAGATTTGAGAATACGTAGTCGATCTTCATCTGTGTCTTGTCGGGAGCATTGTTGTGGAACGTGAAGCCGGCAAGCTCGGTCGTGTCGATGAGACGTGTACCGACACCGGTGAAGCCGAGGATAGAACCTATAACGGGGCTGTCGGGGGTAGCGTTCATGTCACCGGTCAGAATGACGGGGAGCTGCCACTTCTTGTAGTCCTCAGCCATACGGTTCAGAATGACCGTGATGCCCTGTGCCTGCGCGATAGGACCTACATGGTCGAGGTGGGTGTTGTAGTGACGGAACAGCTTACCGTTCTCCTTGCAGCGGAGCGTAACGACAACGCATATTCTCGGACAGCTCGACTGGTCGGTCAGGAAGCGCGAACCGGGAACGTCGGGCGTATCGGAGAGCCAGAACATATCAAGGTCGAGAAGATCGAACTTGTCACGCTTGAACATTATGACGTTGCTCTCGCCGAGAAGGTTCGCATCACGTCCGAGACCGCATACCTGATATTCCGGATGATTGTCGATCAGCCACTGACGCTGTGCCGGCATAGTCTCCTGGAAGCCGATGATATCGGGATCGTATTCGGGCAGCTTTTCCTTGATGATCTCACGTCTGACCGCAAAGCAACGCGGCTGACCCGAGGAGGCACCTCCGTCGGCGCGACCGTCTGTCCAGATGTTGAATGAAAATACACGAAGCTCACTCATGTTTTCTTCCTCCGAAGTATAGTATCGGGTAGTATGTACCCCAATTTGATCTAAAACATTATAGCACGAAATCGAGCTGTAAACAAGAGATTTCGTGCTATTTTTCAAATATTTATCTTACCGCGAACAGATTCAAGTCCCACATCGGAATGCACGACACACGTCGCAGATATAGACGGTGCAACGGCAGCCTTTTGTGTACATCGAGAACGAGCGAGAACAGATCGTCCGTTTTGTGATACAGAGATACCACAAGATCCGGCGCACACCTGCGAAGTGTCTCGGCCGCGCCTGCAAGCGCACTTTCCTCCGCACCCTCAACGTCTAACTTTATGAGCGAAACGTCACGTTCACCGACTATCGTGTCGATAGTGCGGCAGGGAACGCTCTTTTCGCTTGCACGGTGATTCTGTCCGCCCTTTCCGGAGCCTCGACTGCCGGAGGAGACATACACTGTCTCACCGTCATGGTCGAGAAGTGCCGCATGGATCGGGATGACCCTTGCGCGCTCCTCCGACTCCGCATACGCCGACAGCTTCTTGAACGTCCTCGGATCGGCTTCGACCGCAAGGATCTCCTTCGGCTGTACCCCCTCGATATATTCGACCGCACTGTCTCCCTTGAATGCTCCTCCGTCGAGCATAGTGCCTATCTCACGACCGCCAAG
>CAYSKU010000091.1:9136-9888 GCA_964431775.1 uncultured Ruminococcus sp.
TCGAGACCGCATCTCCTGTGTCTGTCAGATACTTCATTTTTCCGGTCAGACGGAAGTTGATCGCATCGCAGAGCATCCCGACCGAGACCTCGTCCGCAAGCAGAGAGGCGATCCTTTCGAGAACGTCACGATGGGCGCGGAGATACGCCATGTCGAAAAGCTCACCGCCGTATAACGGCACCTCCGGAATACGCAGCGTGTGCCGTCTGTCGAGCAGCGCGAAAAACTCCTTGACCGAATCAAGGGTCGTACCGAACGCAGAAAGAACGACTATGTCATCTCCGTATTCGGCTGTAACATCGGAATATGAACGCACGTGATAGCCGTGAAACTCACGGTCGCGTACAAATCCGTCAGACGCAAAAACTCCCGTGAGAGACGTACCGTAGCGTTCGAGCGCGGCTATTATCTTGTCGCCGCCGTTTCCCGTGCCGTACAGAAATATCGGACGAGACTCTGCGGCAAGCTCGTCCCAAAGCGAATATTCTTCAAGCCTCATGACCGTCACTCACGACTGTACGCTGCGCCGAGAGACCGTCCGCGTAGGAAAGAAAGCGCATTGCATTGTTCCAAAGTATGTCCTCGCGCTGACTGTCGGTCAGACGGAGCTTGAAGAAGCGTTCCAGCTCACCCTTCGTCCTCTTCACGGGATAGTCCGTACCGAACATAACACGGTCGTAGCCGAGACGTGCGATAAGCTCCTCGGCATATTCGGGCGTCATAGCCCAAAGTGCGGACGAGGTGTCGTACCA
>CAYSKU010000092.1:0-9722 GCA_964431775.1 uncultured Ruminococcus sp.
AACTTGGTCTACAGAGTTGGCAGAGCCGACAGCTCCCTCCCGGAGGGAGCCTTATCTGCGTTCAGCTAAGTCGTTACGTCAGCCGACCTCAGCAGACCAAGTCTGCACATATGATATTGTCGTGGGATGTCTCTCCTACTAAGCTTCACGTGTGCCGATGACTGCGCGCGGTCTCAGACCGCACGATCGGCACGTATGGACATTAGTATGGCGGTGAAGTCGCGTGTCAGCATGGTGGATATCTCGTCTTCCGAGAAAGCACACATTCCGGTCGCGCAGAGCGCACCTATACCGAACGTGTGTATCCACGTATGCTCGAACAGCACACGTGCTTCTTCATTCGTCAATGCATAGTCGTTCTCTATAGCCAAAAGGCACTCGTCCGCGACAGAGCCGAGATTCTTGTAGATGTCGTCAAAGGAGCGGACGTCACCGTTCTGCGACATGAAGACGAGCCGATAGAGGTACGGCTCTTCCTTTGCGAAAAGTATCATCTGCATCCCGATCTGCTTGAACAGCGGCATATCCGCGCCTGTTTTGTGAGCGTAGCTCTCGAATTTCGCCATTGCCGCGCTCTTTACCTCGTCCTGTACCTCCTGCATCGAGTCAAAAACGGTAAAGATCGGTGTGGTGGAGGTCTTGAGCTCCGTTGCAAGCTCCTTTGCGGTCAGCGATCCGATACCGCTACGTGCCGCGACACGAAGTGCGGCATCAATTATCTGTTCCTTTGTGTATTTCGGTTTTGGTGGCATAGCATTTCCTCCGATATATCTTATTTGTTGTAATAACCGTTCTATAACAGTAATTATATTATACTCGCTTTTCACGCACTTGTCAAGCCGGATCGTACAAATAATATTGTCGTTGGATATGGACGTAAAATCAGAAAACGCCCGAGGGCGTTTTCTGACATATAAAATTACCGTGCAGTCTGCATAAGGCACAAATGTCATTGTCGTGGGATGTCTTGCAACCTAAACCGAAAGTGCGCCGATGACCGTACAAATGACATTGTCGTGGGATGTCTTGCACCCCAAGCTTTACGAACGCCGATCCATGCCTGCGGCGTCACGCCGCCCCGATGACTGCCTGCGGTCTCAGACCGCTAAGCACCGACATTTTACTGCCAGCTTCTCATCTTGCCGTAGTACTCGAGCAGCTTTATAAAGTGTCCGCCGACTACGGTACGATGCTGGAAGCCGCGCTGATCAGACGTTACCGTGTAGTACCAGTCGCTCATCGGTACGCGAGAAAGTGTGCGGTCGTAGCTCGTCCACAGCGGTGCTACGTATTCCTCAAAGTCCTCACGGTCTGCCGCAAGAGTAGCGGTCCAGATCAGCCAGTCGGACTTCGTGTAGGTCTCACGATTGTCAAGCGGCATTCCGTAGGGATTGATATGACGTTTGTAGGATGCAAACTCGGAGGCAATAACAGCCTTGTCCATGACGTTCGTGCCGAAGAGCTTGTCCCAGACGATATTGTACTTCATCGACCATGTGCCGGGACGGTCGAACGCAAGACGATAGCTTCCGTCACCGTTTGCGGCACGCTCAGCCCAGCCCTTCGCCATAGTACGTGCCTTTTCGAGCATCGTGCTGTAGTCGTCCTCACGACCGAGCATCTTGTAGATGATACCGAGACCGGCAATACCCATGACAGCCTTGAGAGAGAGGTTGCAGTTGTGTGCAAGATGTCCCGCAAAGTCGTCGGTGCAGAGCTGGTTCTCGGGGTCGTCACCGTGTGCTTCAAGGTACTTGACCCACGCCTCGAGAAGGTCGAGGTTCTCTCTTGCGAACTCAGTCTCACCGGAGGCAACAGCAACTGCCGCCGCCATAACGAGCATATTTCCGCATTCCTCAACGGGCATCTGACCGTCAATGTGGTTTCCTGCGTAGACCTGTCCGTGTACGAGCGGATACTGACCGCAGTCGTGCGGAGCAAAGTCGAATATCCAGCCGTCGGTGCGTGAATACTTGTATATCGGGCGCATCATGCCGCGTACCAGCTCGGGATTGTAGAGGAGGAACATAGGAATGGACGGATAGCTTACGTCAACAGTCGCGGCACAGCCGTTGGAGAAGCATTCCTTCGAGATAAAGAGAACGTTGCCCTCGGTATCCACTGCGACCTTGTGTGCGGCGATAGCCTGACGATACGACAGCTCACATATCTCGGCGTACTTTTCACCACCGGCACGTGTGGCATCCATGAACATACGGTCTGCAAATGCCTTGCATCTTGCAGTCACGCATTCGTAGTCGGCGTAAGCCTCGCCTATAGCCTCGAGGATGGTCTTTCCGTCCTTGTTCCAGTAGGAGGTCAGACGATCGCCGAAATATTCGACGGACTTTATGTCGTCATACGCGAACGTGATGAGCGCGGAGCTGTCGTGACAGGTGTGAAGCTCAGCCTCGACACAAGCGAAGGTCATCTCCTCCTTGAAGCCCTCGGGAGCGGTCTCGCCTCTGCGGTTCGGCACGAACGGAACGTTCTGCACCTCAACATACGCACGTCCGTTTACAGTCTTCGGGAGCGCGATATAGAAGTAGCCCCAGTTGATACGGATGTCGTCACCGGAAACTGCCAGAACGGGCTGCTTTTCACTTCCGAGCTTAGCCGCAACGAAGGTGTCGGTCGATACGGTCTCACCGATAACGTTGTCTTCGCCGCGATAGTTTAGACAAAGCTCCTCGGATACTGCGAGCTTGACCTTAACTGTATGACACTCACCGTCCGCCGACTTTACTTCGGTCTTTAAGTAGCTGACGGGACGGGACATAATAGCAAGGTCGTCCATAAGGAGGGGTGTCGAGAAGGTGAGGGAGAGTATGATGCCCGCACCCTCAAAGGTGTAGTAGGTCGCGAAGGTATCGCAGTCACGGGAGGTCTGAGTGAGCGTTGCGGTATCGTCCGCACGGCTCTGCTTTCCCATAAAGCGATAGGTAGTACCGTCTATCTCGGCTGTGCCGACGATGGTGTTCGGCTTGCCTGTCCAGTGAACGGTCCTTGTGTCGGTGAGGCGATCTGCCGGAGACCATACGGAAAAGTACGGGTCAACGGTGATAAGCGGTACTGACGGAGGTCTGAGTCTCATGATATATCTCCTTTTGAAAAAAATTATCTCACGGTACGATGCGTGCGCTCCGTTCGGCTCACACGCCTGTATTAAGAGTAGCACAAATATGTAACAAAATCAAGAGAAAAGACAAATAAGTTTGAAGGATGGGGAAAAATGAGGAATAACAAGTGAGAAAAAACAACAAAATATCGTCACGCTCCCTCCGCTTGCGCGACAGCTCACTTTAAGCAAAACGAGCCGTCAGCAGACAGAGCTTTTTAATATCTCGACTGCGGGAGCGGGAAGACGTCCGAGGTGGTCGGGTCCTATGTTCAGAAGATAGTTTATGCCGCGTGAATTCAGATGCTCGCGAAGAGCGCGGACACGATCGGCATCCTTCCAGTTAGTGTCAAAATACTTGAAGCCCCACGTGTCGTTCAGCGTAGCCGGTGTCTCGAACAGACCGTCACGCATAGCCTCCTCCGGTATCTCGTTGTCGCCCCACGAGCGATAGTCACCAAGCCCGTTTCCGATACGCGAATTCACGAGACAGTGCGGCTGATAGGTCTTTATCATGTCGTAAAGCTCTCGGCTCTGCTCCGCAGTTATGTCTATCGGAGTATCGCACCAGATAAGGCATAGCTCACCGTATCTCGTCAAAAGCTCACGAAGCTGGGTCTTTATCTTTCCCTCAAAGCAGCGCGAATAATCCTTTTTGTCGTTCTCGGGAAAGTCCCAGTCGTTCGTCCAGCTCATGCCGCATATGTTCGTGTGACCTGCCGAATAGCCGCCGCCGTCCCTCTCGTGCCAGTCAAGCTCCTGCGAATAGTAGAGACCGAGCTTCAAGCCGTGCTTGTAGCAGGACTCCGCAAGCTCCGCTATGATGTCACGCCCGAACGGCGTACCCTTGACACAGTTCCAGTCGTCCCACTCGGAATCGAACAGCGCGAAGCCGTCGTGATGCTTCGAGGTCACGACCATGTACTGCATTCCGGCTTCCTTTGCCGTTCTCACCCATTCGTCCGCGTTGAACAGCACGGGGCAGAACGCACGTGCCAGCTCCGCGTACTCGTCTCGCGGAATGCGGAAGTACGACTGCGCCCACTCGCCGATGCAGGGCATACGCTGTCCACGCCACTCTCCTGCCGGAAGCGAGTATAGTCCGAAATGTATCATCATTCCATATTTTGCCTGTTTGAACCATTCACGTTCGTTCATATGTACCTCTTTGTGTGTGCAGATCTGCAGACAAGTCCGCACCAATAATATTGTCGTGGGATGTCGTTCACCCTCAACTTCAAGAATGCCGATGACTGCCTAAATTTGCACCAATAATATTGTCGTGGGATATCTTTCAACCTCGACTTCACGTGCGCCGATGACTGCTTGGCGGCTCAGCCGCCCCGATGACTGCCTGCGGCGTCACGCCGCCGACCTCAGACGACGGAAGAGCGAAGGATCTCCTCGGAGAAGGAGGGTATGCGCCCAAGTCCGTCAGGTCCTACGTTCAACAGATAGTTTATACCCATGTCGTTCAGATGCTTACGATCGCGGCGTACCCGCTCGGGAGTCTTCCAGTTGTGGTCGTAGTAACGGAAGCCCCAGCTGTCGTTCAGAGTCGCGGCTGTCTCGTATAAGCCGTAGGGCGAATACTTGAACCCACCAAGCCCGTTCATGTCTCCGCCGACCTCCGGCATACTCTCGGGAAGTCGCTCCGGTACTTCGTTGTCACCAAGCGAAACGTAGTCGTATGCACCGTTCCCGAGACGTGAGTTGATAAGACAGTCCGGCTGATATTTCTTGACCATGTCGTATATCTCAAGGCTCTGCGCCGGTGTTATCGTGTTGGGCGTATCAAACCATATAAGGCAAAGCTCACCGTATTTTGTGAGTATCTCCTTTATCTGCGGCTTTATCTTGCGCTCGAAGCAGCGTGAGAAGTCCTTACCCTCTGCCTCTCTGCCAAAGTCCCACGAATTGTGCCACGATACTCCGGCGCACGGTGAGGTGTTCGTGTAGCCACCGCCGTCGGGATCGTGCCAGTCAAGCTCCTGCGAATAGTAGAGACCAAACTTCAAGCCGTGCTTGTAGCAGGCCTCCGCAAGCTCCGCTATGATGTCACGCCCGAACGGTGTCGCATCAACAACGTTGAACGGGTCTGCCTCCGACTTGAACAGCGCGAAGCCGTCGTGATGCTTCGACGTTATGACGAAATACTGCATACCACAGTCCTTCGCAAGACCTATCCATTCGTCCGCGTTGAAGTATACAGGGTCGAATACCTTCGCAAGCGCGCCGTACTCCGCGTTCGGGATCGCAAAATACGACTGCGCCCATTCGGCATACGACTCAACACGTCTTCCGCGATATTCACCGCCGAGGAGAGAGTACAGACCGAAATGCACCATCATGCCGTACCTTGCCTGCTTGAACCATTCTCTGTTATTCATTTATCGTAATTCCTTTCGAGTCTTCCAAAACGTTACACTTATGATACCATAGAATTCGGACATAGTCAATAAAAATTCTGTTTTTCTCTTGCACACAAAACGACCGCCATGCTATGATATCGCACGATATACCGCCCGTCGCCTCAGCCGACTCTGTAGACCAACTCTGCACGAACTCCACCCTCGTGGAAGGTCGTAAAGCCTAAACTTCACGTAGTTAAGGCTCCCTCCGGGAGGGAGCTGTCGCGGTCGCCGCTTGCAGCGACGACGCGACTGAAGGAGAGCGCATTATAATAGACCTGCACAAACTCCACCCTCGTGGGATATCTTCCCTACTCGACTTCACGAACGCCGATGACCGCTCGGCGACTCAGCCGCCTCGTGGGATATCTTCCCTACTCGACTTCACGAACGCCGATTCATGTTTGCGGTCTCAGACCGCCGAACAGACAGCGGACTACTCGGGAGAGGTCGCGGCGGACGGTGAGATGTATCATACGCTCGCCGCTCTCGTAGACTAACTCATACGCGCAAAGTCGGTCGTTCGCCTCGACTGATGTAAGCACGGCTGAACGGTATATGTCCGGTGGGTAGAACTCTCGCAGAAATTCCGTCGCTATACCTATGCTCTCCTCCCTCGACAGACGTGACGCCGAGTCCGCGCATGGCGGCAGACTTATCCCCACCTCACGCGGATAGCCACGGCGCGTGTCGATGACTACGTAGGCGTTCCGACAGGTGAACAAAAATCCACCTCGCGAACGCTCTATCGGGTGAAGTACACCCTCTATCCCTATCACCTCGTCTGCCGTAACTCCTGCCGCCCACCTCCGAAAGCTCGATACGGACGTCGGCTCGACCTCCTCTGCCGCCTCCTCAGTAGTCTCTACGTCATTTGCAAATGAAGACGGTATCGCACCGCTATCGAGATATTCCCCGACCGAATCCGACAGCACTGACAGCTCCGCAGAGGCATCGCGTATGACGGAGGAGAGACGGCGAAGGAACAAAGCCTCCTCGCAAAGTCCGGCGGCTGAGGCGTTATCGGCGGCGTTTGCGGCATAATGGTAGGACGATATCGCATCCCCCTCGGCAAGCGCGACCCGAAGACGGCGTGTGTCCGTCAAAAATAACGTTTCGTGCAGGTATCTGCCGGAAGCCTCTGCGGCGGCATCGGCACGACAGTCGGCACAGATGTACACGGAAAGCACACATACTGCCAATATCAGTATCACAAAAACGACTCTTCCGTATCGCGGCATACGCCGTCCTCCTTTGTATATCCATATAGTACCATACAATCGTAATGAGCATGGTATTTTATCCCATCATCAAAGAAAAATAGAACAAGGTGATATAAAATTTACTATAAAAAGTATACAGTTTCACCGACGCTTCGACGTTACGTTACGCTTGTTTTGAGGTCCTTCCATATAAATATATAAAGGAGTTTACCTCAAAAAGAAGTGTCGAAACGTCACTTTTTTGGAAAAATCCCCCATATAGAGAGCGAAAACTTGATTTCGTGAAGCTGACGTAAAGTTTAGTCTTACTTCACCTATTGTCAGGCTTTTCCTGTAGACTTCGCCTGCTCCACCCTCGTGGGAGGTCTCCCCTACTCAGCCGAACGTAGTCAAGGCTCCCTACGGGAGGGAGCTGTCGCGCACGCGACTGAAGGAGAGCGCAGCGGTCTGAGCCGACAGGGCAGTCTGAGTTTATTGTTTGACAAATCGGACGTTTGTATGCTATAATATAGGTTGAATTTTTTTGAAAGATCATCGGAGAACGCCATGCTACCTAAAACACGTGAGATCTTCCCAGAGCTCATCGGAAACGACAGCCTCAAGCAGCTCGCCTCCGACCTCGCCTCCGGCACGAGTGCACACGCCTACATTATCGAGGGTGCGGCAGGCTCGGGCAAGCGTACCGCGGCTCGCCTCATCGCGCAGACCGTGCTGTGTGAGAACCGAAACGATCCCTCCCATCCCCTCCCCTGCGGCGTCTGCCCGACCTGCCGAAGGATCGCCGGACGACACTGCGTTGACGTCCTGACCCTCGCGCCCGACAACCGTGGTATCATCAGTGTCGATATGGTGCGCCGGCTCCGTCAGACCCTCTACCTCGCCCCCAACGACGGCGACAAAAAAATATACGTCATCGAGGATGCTCACCGTATGAACACGCAGGCGCAGAACGCTCTCCTCCTCTCACTCGAGGAGCCTCCGCAGTACGTCATGCTCCTCCTCCTCGCGGAGGACTCCTCGCTCCTCCTCGAAACGATCAGAAGCCGCGCTCCCATCGTGAAGACCGAGCGTTTTTCCGCTCAGTTCGTAGCAAGGTATCTGTCGGAACGTCCAAATCTCACAGCGGTCGAGCGCGAACGTATTCCGGCAGTCTCGCACCTCTGCGGCGGCTCTCTCGGCGCGGCGGTCGAGCTTCTATCCGGCGGCGACTCCGAATACGCCCTCTACAAGACCGCCGAGGAGCTTTTAGACCTCCTCATCAACGGCAAAAGAACGGACGCGCTCGTCTTCGTCCAGACCTCGCTCCCCAAGGAGCGCGAACGTCTCTGTGAGCTTCTGACCCTCGTCAGCTTCGCACTGCGCGACCTTCTGGCGGCAAAGCGTGACGGTGAGCTTCTGTTCTTCACGGAGCTTCCCGACTACGCCCGCCGTGTGTCCGTCAAACGTCTCGTATCGCTCTCCGATGCCGTCATACGCGCCGAGCGCGACATAGCCGCAAACGGAGCGCAGACCACCGTCATGACCGCCCTCGTGTGCGGCGAATGACATACGCTACGGTGCAAAGCGTCGGAAGCAGGATACGGTATATCCAAAGATACCACAGCAAACATAGCTATTCGAGCTCAGACAAGCTATTTAATTTTATAAATGGAGAACAACTCAATGAACAATAACAGCAATATCGAAACCACACCCTCGGTCGAGGAGATGACCGAGATAGTCGGTATCCGCTTTCGCGATGCCGGAAAGGTCTACTATTTCGCGCCGAACGGACTGACCGTGAACGCAAACGACAACGTCATAGTCGAGACGGCACGCGGACTCGAATTCGGCTTTGTCGTGACCGGAAACACCATGGTACCCTCTTCAAAGATAGTGCCGCCGCTCCGACCGGTGCTTCGTGTCGCGACCGAGGAGGACTGCCGTCACTACGAGGACAACAAGCGTGCGGAGGCGGCAACGTTCGCGATCTGGAAGGAGAAGACCGCCAAGCACATTTGACAACTGCTAGCTTCTCTTTTATTTCGCTTCAGAGAACAGCTTTGAATTCCGTGAGCTTCTCAAGTATCTCGCGCCGATATTCCACACTCGTATCGAGCTTCGGCAGATAGGAATACGTGACGAGGCGAAGATGCGCGGAGGTCTCGGCGTATGCGGTCGTCCGTTATGCTGTTCGAGCTTCCTTTCAGATTTTGTACAAGTGTCGATAAAGATGGCAAAGGAGCAGAATCTGTCGCTGAACTCCTCGAAGATATCGGGAACGTGCGGACGTTTGATGTGTTGTCTGCGCTACGAGCATGAGACCTACGAGGAGGAGATAGCGCGTACACCTCCGGTAGATTCGACGGTGAAGACCGCCGAGGGGATAGGCACGGTAACGGAGATAAGTCCTCTGACCGGCTACATAAAGGTCAAGCTTGCGGACGGCATCAAGCCGTTCCACCGTGACAGCGTGACGGTGATAAAGGGGTAAAAAGGTTCGGCGGCTCAGGCGACCCGATGACCGTACAAATGACATTGTCGTGGGATATCTTTCAACCCAAGCTTCACGAACGCCGATCCATGCCTGTCGCCTCAGGCGACCCGATGACCGCCTGCGGCGTCACGCCGCACGGCAAATATTTATGCTTTTTTGAAAAATTTTTACGAAAACCTATTTCATTTATCCCAAAGATGTGATAGAATAAAGCTAATCTTAACACGGAGGTGTACACAATGGCTTACAAGATCACAGACGATTGCATCGGTTGCGGCGCGTGTGCTGCCGAATGTCCCGTTGAATGCATCAGCGAAAAGGACGGCAAGTACGTTATCAACGCTGACGAATGTCTTGAGTGTGGTGCTTGCGCGGGCGTATGTCCCGTTGACGCTCCCCAGCCTGAAGAATGATTCAGACCCGGACGTCGGTAAATGACCACTGAAACGGATCAAAGGGGGAGGCTTATGTCTCCCCTGTGGTTTGTTCTTTCA
>CAYSKU010000093.1:0-9712 GCA_964431775.1 uncultured Ruminococcus sp.
AGACTTCGCCTGCTCCACCCTCGTGTGAGGTCTCCCCTATTCAGCTTCACGTAGTTAAGGCTCCCTCCCGGAGGGAGCCTTAACTACGTGAAGCTATATCGTCTCGTCAGCCGACCAAGTTTGCACATATGATATTGTCGTGGTATCTCTTTCAACCCAAGCTTCACGAATGCCGATGACCGCCTGCGGCGTCACGCCGCCGGCTCAGCCGCCCCGATCCATGCGTGCAGCCTCAGGCTGCCGGCTCAGCCGACCATATTATTAAACCGTCTTTATTAATGACTTTTTTATGAAGGAGCATTGACTTTTTGTGCAAAAATGTATATAATATATTTTGGTAATTTTCGAAATTATTTTTATCATTTCACAAAAAGGAGAAAACACCATGAAAAAGCTATGGAAGCTCGCCGCAGCGTTTACTCTTACTGCGGCTCTCGCGCTGTCCGTCGGTGCTGCCGAATGGATAACGACCGAGGTATCGGATACGCTCGATGAAGCACCCGACTGGTATTCCGAGGATACCGCCGAGGAGCTGGAGCTGTGGGACATGGGTGACACGAACGCAAGCAACGGCACTCAGCCCTCCTACGCCTCCGGCTACGTCTACCTGAAGGAGAAGGGTCTCGGCAACTTCGAAATCCCCTTCGATATCGAGGAATCCGGAAACTACAACATAGGCTTCGTGCTTATGGCATGGAGCAAGTCCGTTCCGCGCTCCACCAACTTCGCGATCGATGACTCCGCGCCTATCTACCTCTGCTACGATTACGCCGATGAGGATCAGTATTCCGAGCAGTTCGTCACAGGTCCGTCCATCTACCTCGAAAAGGGGGAGCATACTCTGACACTCTCACTCGCCTCCGATTTCGACGACTCTACCGTAAAGTCGCTCTATTTCGATAAGTTCTTCTTCGCTCCGGCAACGGAAGCAGAGACTGCCGCTCCGGCAACGGAAGCTGCCGCAGTGACGACCGCCGCCGAGATCGCGTATTACGAGGACTACCCCGATATGGAGGGTGACGAGCTCGTTTACGCTACCGGTGACATGGATATGCTCTCCGGCTACGATGCAAAGGGCGGTATCGGCACAGACCTGTTCAACCTCGCCTCGGGCGGTACTGCGTACTGTCTCAAGAGAGACACCTCCACATGGTACGACTTCGAGGTCTCCGAAAAGACGGACGTTACCTTCTACGTAGGCTATATCGCACGTACCGGCTCCGATCGCGGTCTTGACTACGCGATAGACGACCCGAACGGTGAGAACCGTATCTACATGGATCTTGTCGAGAACGATTCTCAGATGTGGGCATCCGCAACGTTCACCGTTGAAGCAGGTAAGCATTCCTTCTATCTGTACGCGCCGACCGGCATGGACGACAGCACGTTGAAGTCCTGTGACGTTTATACAGTCGAGCTGTACGGCGTTCCCTCCGCAGCAGAAGCTCCCGAGGCTGTTGCAGTAGAAGAGCCTGCTGTCGAAGAGCCTGTCGCAGTAGAAGAGCCTGCTGTCGAAGAGCCTGTCGCAGTGGAAGAACCTGCTGTTGAAGAAACTGTAGTCGTAGAAGAACCTACAGTTGAAGAACCGGCAGTTGAGGAGACAGTCGTAGAGGAGACTGCACCGCAGACCTTCGATCTCGGCATCATCTCCGCGCTTTCCGCAGTGATCTCTCTGCTTGGCTACACTCTCTCGAAGAAGAGATAACAAGGTCAAAAAAACATGGGGTACATCCGCAAAGGATGTACCCCGTTTTTGTGTCGGCTGAGGTCGGCTGAGGTCGGCTGAGCCGACAAGCAGGAATCGGCGCACTTTCAGTTTAAGTCGCACGATATCCCACGACAATGACATTGGTGCAGACTTGGTCAGCTAAGTCGTTTCGTCAGCCACCAAAACTTCGCCAACTCCACTATCAACTTTCCACACTTTCCTATATTGTCGTGGGATATCTTTTATTTTCAACTTCACGTGAGCCGACTTCGCCCGTCGGCTCAGCCGAGCCATGATAGTAGGGTCTCGGAGTCACGGTAGAATTGGTCGGTGGTGTCGTCACATACGAATTCGAGAAGCATATGATGCGTCCTCTCGTGACTTCTTAATATGTCGATGTAACGTCTCCATCGCTTCTCACCGTCCGCAAGCGGATACTTGTCGTGACCTGCCCACGTGAATACGTGAACATTCGAGAGATAGGGAAGTACCGCCTTGAGCGCGACTATGTCGTATTCATCACCTCTGAATTGGTCGGGCTGCCAGTACGTGCAGAAATTGTCGCGCTCCACCTCGTTTATGAGCCGCAGACAGCTCTCGTAATGGTCGGTCAACGTCCCTCCGTGAAATTCCGTGCTGACGGTCATGTTGTTGTGCCGCGCTACGTCACACATCAGCTGCAACTCGCTGACGACCCTCCGTCGATATTCCTCGTCTGCCTCGGCTGAACCTCGTCTCCCTGCCCAAACACGAATGTTCGGGGCTTCAAGCTCGACGGCAGTCCGAAGAGCGGCGTTGAAGTCGGTGTCGCAGCGATGATACGAGCCGTAGGAGGCAGTGTAGAACCGTCCGGTCATCGAGCAGTACGCCGCCTCACGAACCGCGTCACCGACCTCCTCAGCCTCCTGCTCTGTCAACGGATGGTCGAAACAGGGTACGTGAACGTCACCGCCCCATTCTATCGCGGAAAGACCGGAGGTGTTCATAAGTCCCGCGATCTCGAGACGTGAAAGTCCTCTGAACGTTACGGAAACAAGACCGGGTATCAGCATATTGAAGCTCCTTTTATTTTAGTTATGTAAAATCATGGCGAGATGATATGTCGGTGGATAGGCTTGAATAAATGATATTGTCGTGGGATGTCGTACAACCTAAACTGAACTAACGCCGATTCATGCCCGTCGGCTCAGCCGACTCAGCTGACAAAATTTGCACATATGATATTGTCGTGGGATGTCGTTCGATCTCAACTGAAAGTACGCCGATTCATGCGCGCAGCCTCAGGCTGCCGATGACGTCGGACATGGTGTAGAGACCGGAGGGACGAGAGGTGATGAAGAAAGCGGCACGGAGCGCACCTGTGGCGAATAGGTCACGGCTCTCCGCACGGTGCGACAGCGTTATCACCTCGTTGCTTCCGGCGAAGACGACCGAATGCTCACCGACTATCGTGCCGCCGCGTATGCTCGATATGCCTATTTCCGAGTCGCCGCGCTTCTCACGCCGCGAGGCACGCTCGTAGACGTAGTCGGAGTCGAGTCCAAGCTCGTCCCGTGCCTCCTTCGCGGCATCCGCAAGCATAAGCGCAGTGCCGCTCGGCGCGTCTATCTTGTTTCGGTGGTGCGCCTCGACTACCTCAACGTCAAAGTCCGCACCGAGTACCTCAGCCGCACGGCGTACAAGCTCCGCAAGCAGGTTTATGCCGAGCGACATATTGCGCGACTTGAGTATTGCTACACTTTTAGAAGCCTCATATATCGCCGCTTCCTCCTCCTCCGTGTGTCCCGTCGTGCATATCACGGCAGGAGTACCCGTGCGAACGAGATAGCTCGACAGCGCACCTGCGACCGTGTGGTGCGAACAGTCGATGACAACGTCCGCTTCCTCGGTCACCATGTCGAACGAGGGGTATATCGGAAACGCCGCGCTCCCCGTTATGTCAACTCCGCAGACGACCTCGCAGTCGTCGCGCTGTGCCGCCAGCTCCGCTATGACCGTGCAGAGCCGTCCGGCAGCACCCGAAAGTATTATCCTTAGCTTTTTCATATTTTTTTATTTCCTTATACTACAATGTAAATGAGTGGTCGCCCGAGGTCGGCTGAGCCGACAGGCGGTCATCGGGGCGGCTGAGCCGCCAAACGGTCATCGGCATTCGTGAAGTTGAAATTGCACGATAACCCACGACAATTTTATATGTGCAGATCTATTATAACGCATTCTCCTTCAGTCGGCAGAGCCGACAGCTCCCTCACGGAGGGAGCCTCAATTACGTGAAGCCGAAATTGCACGATGACCCACAATGGTGGAGTTTACTGAATTTTTGCCTCGTCCGCTCTGCACCGCACTTAGTCACCACAATTGACCAAAAAAGGTTTGGAAGAGGGGGCGGCTGAGCCGCCAAACGGTCATCGGCATTCGTGAAGTTGAAATTGCACGATAACCCACGACAATTTTATATGTGCAGATCTATTATAACGCATTCTCCTTCAGTCGGCAGAGCCGACAGCTCCCTCACGGAGGGAGCCTCAATTACGTGAAGCCGAAATTGCACGATGACCCACGATGGTGGAATCTACCAATTCTTGCCTTGTCCGCTTTGCACCGCACCTTGTCACCACAATTGACCAAAAAAGGTTTGGAAGAGGGGTGCAGGGGAGGAACCTTTCCTTAAAAGGTTCCTTCCCGCTCGTCTCTCCTCGTTATATCAGTCCCGCACGCTTCATCGAGGACGCAAGCTTTTCGCGGTTCTTTTCGTCCATCTCGCAGAGCGGCAGACGCATACGGTCACTGCACAGACCAAGCATTCCGCAGGCGGTCTTGACCGGTATCGGGTTCACCTCGCAGAACAGGTCGTTTATCAGCTCGAGATATCTCAGCTGAAGCTCTCGTGAACCTGCAACGTCTCCCTCAAAGAACAGACGACATATGTCATGTGTCTCACGCGGCATGATGTTCGAAAGGACGGAGATGACGCCCTGACCGCCGAGGGAGAGTATCGGGACTATCTGGTCGTCGTTGCCGCTGTATATCGCAAGGTCGTCGGACAGCTCGGCGGCGATCTGCGCGATCTGCGACATATTGCCCGAGGCCTCCTTGACCGCAACGATACGCTCGTGCTTCGCAAGCTCACGGTATACCGGCATCGTTATGTTGACACCTGTGCGAGAGGGGACGTTGTAGAGTATTATCGGACGGTCGGTCTTTTCGGCTGTGTCGAGAAAGCTCTTTATGAGTCCACGCGGAGTCGCCTTGTTGTAGTACGGAGTCACGAGAAGGAGCGCGTCCGCGCCGACCTCACAGGCGTACCTCGAAAGGGAGTTCGCGTAGTCTGTGTCGTTCGAGCCCGTTCCGGCTATGACCGGCACACGTCCGGCAATGCGCTCCACCGCGTAGCGTATGCACTCACGATGCTCCTCGTCTGTCAGTGTCGAGCCTTCACCTGTAGTGCCACAGATGACGAGTGCATCGATACCGCCGGCGATCTGAGACTCTATGAGCGTGCCGAAGGCGTTGTAGTCAACTCCGCCGTGTTCATCGAAGGGGGTGACGAGCGCGGTAGCCGCTCCCTTGAAGATCAGTTCCTTGTTGAATCTTCCCATGATGGTACTCCTTTTTAAGAAAAAACTTATCGTTTCTATTAAATTTTAACGATATAAAGAAAAACCGGTTGAAAACCGGCTGTCTGTGTACTATAATAAGACCATACGACCATATCGTTAAAAAGGTCGGTATGTCACACAGATAGCCCTCCAAAGCATAGCACTTTGACAGTCCGTTCCCTTTTCGGAAAAACGAACCAGACCACAGTCCGCCACTGCGTCTTCGGCGATCCTCACCTTTCGCGTAGCACAAAGGAACTGCGGCTGTTCCGGAACACTACGTTACTCTTTGGAAACGCTCCTCTATCTCATGATATGCGAAAAAGCGGAAAGCTCTCCACGCATACCATATATATCATATCACACACCGCGAACTTTGTCAATCACGGGAGCTTATATTTTTCATGAATCGCCTTGTCTGCTGACTTTATGTCTGTGCAGACTGCCTGTTATCTATAGAGCATTTGTCTTTTGCAGTCTGCACAGTACAAGCCGTCTATAGACAGATCTGCACCAATTATATTGTCGTGGGATGTCGTGCGATATCGACTTCACGTGCGCCGATGACTGCCTGTCGGCTCAGCCGACCGCCGAACCAATTTACTATCTTTTTTACCGGAGTGAGAAAGCCAATGATCAAAAATACACTTCCGCCGACCGACCTGCGCCTGTCGGATTTTTTCTATGACCTCCCCGAGGAGCGTATAGCTCAAACGCCTGTAGAGCCGCGTGACTCCTCACGCCTCATGGTCGTTGACCGCAACGACGGCTCGATAGAGCATAGGATATTTCACGATATCATCGACTATATCGAGCCGAACGATACCCTCGTCATAAACGATACCCGAGTAATTCCGGCGCGTATCATAGGCCACCGCCGCCTCCGCTTCGATGAGTCCCTCGGACATACCGTCCCCGCAGAGTCCTCGTCTCCTGTAGAGCTGCTTCTGCTGCGTCAGCGTGAGAACGACGTCTGGGAGACCCTCGCAGGTCCGGGCAAAAGAGCAAAGCCGGGGGACGTCCTCGAATTCGGTGACGGCATAATGGAGGCTGAGGTGCTGTCGGTCATCGAGGGAGGCTGTCGTCTGGTGCGCTTCACCGTGAAGCGTGACGCGGACAGCATATTCTCCGCGCTCGACCTGCTCGGAACTATGCCTCTTCCTCCGTATATCACCGAAAAGCTCGACGACCCCGAGAGGTATCAGACCGTGTACTCACGCTATCGCGGCTCGGCGGCAGCTCCTACGGCAGGACTTCACTTTACGCCGGAGCTTCTGTCACGCATACGCGAAAAGGGCTGTGAGATAGTCCCCGTCCTCCTGCACGTCGGACTTGGAACGTTCCGTCCCGTTAAGGAGGACAGGATAGCAGACCACGAGATGCACTCGGAGTATATCCGCGTGACGGAGGAGGCTGCCGAGACCATAAACCGCCGCCGTGCGGCAGGAGGACGTACTATCGCGGTCGGAACGACCTCATGTCGCGTGCTTGAGTCGGCGGCAGACGAGGACGGTGCTGTCCACGCGGTCGATACGGATACCGGAATATTCATCTACCCCGGGTATCGCTTCCGCGCAGTCGATGCGCTCATCACCAACTTCCACCTCCCCGAAAGCACGCTCCTCATGCTCGTGTCCGCACTGTCGAGCCGTGAGCTTATGATGAAGGCATACGAAACGGCAGTCGCCGAGAGGTACAGGTTCTTCTCGTTCGGCGATGCGATGCTTATAAAGTGACATAAACTGTATAACTATGACAAAGCTAAAGACCATATCCGTTCTCGGACCGACAGCCTCGGGTAAGACCGGACTTGCTATCGCACTTGCCAAAAGGCTCGGCGGTGAGATAGTCTCCTGTGACTCCATGCAGCTCTATCGCGGTATGGATATCGGAACGGCGACACCGACAATGTCGGAGCGCGAGGGGATACCACACCATATGTTTGACATAATAGAGCCGGACTGTGAATTCTCGGCTGCCGACTACGCACGGCGCGCAGGGGACGTCATTGCGGATATCGCAAAAAGAGGACGCATCCCGATACTTTGCGGCGGTACGGGAATGTATCACTCCGCGCTCATGCGCCTTACCTCGTTCGAACCGGGAGAGCCTGACGAGAGACTTCGGGAGGAGCTGTTCGCCTATGCCGCAGAGCATGGGAACGAGGCTCTCCACGAGCGTCTTGCACGTATCGACCCCGATGCCGCACAGGCGATACATCCGAACAACGTGAAGCGTGTCGTTCGTGCCATCGAGGTGTTCGAGACCACGGGCAGGACGAAGACCGAGACCGACAGACTACAGACCTCCGGTGAGACCGTCTACGACGATACCCCCATCATCATCGATTTTGCCGACCGTGCGCTACTGTACGAGCGTATAGAACGCCGCGTTGACCTGATGCTCGAGGAGGGACTTGAAGCGGAGGCACGGTGGGTACTCGACTACCCGAACCTCAGCAAAACGGCATATCAGGCGATAGGCTACAAGGAGTTCGTGCCGTATATTGCAGGTGAATGCACCCTTGACGACGTTGTCGCGCAGCTCAAGCTTGCCACACGTCACTACGCCAAAAGACAGCTCATATGGTTTCGAAGGTACGATGCCATGCGTGTCGTCCCCGATGCGAACGGACGGCTCATGACCGCCTGTGAGCTTGCGGACGAGATAATAAAAAGGGCAGGAGCTTTTTGACAGCTCCTGCCCAAGCTTTTTTGACTGCAAGGGTATCGGTCTGCGGCGACCCTTCGTCAGCCTGCATTTTCCTGCTCGATGATAGTAACGATCTTCTCGTTATACTTACCGAGTACCTTTGTGGCGAGCTTTTCGGTCCTCTGATACATCGAGGTGACATCTGCGGAGTACGCACGAAGAAGATCCATGATCGCCTCGTTGTAGCCGCCGATCTCGAAGTACCAGCCGAAGTCGTAGGTACGTGTAGCGAAGATGAGGTCGAGCATTGCGGAGGACTCCTCGTCACGGGACGCCTTGCCCTTCAAGGTCTGCTCGTAGTATGCCGGTGTGAGAGTGTACATAGACTCATACGCGAGAGCCTGCGTGATGTAGCCGGCACGGCTGAAGCCCTCGTCACCGTAGGAGTTGCGCGGTATGCAGTAGAAGCCGACTGCCCAAGAAGCGATGGAGTTGTAATAGCGTTCCTGCGACTCATCGTAGAGCGGAAGCGGAAGGATACCGAAGTCATCGTCCATCTCACGCATACCTACAGCCGTACCGAGGTTTTGCATGAGGAACAGTGCGCGACCCTCCTTGAAGGCGATCTGACCGTAGTCTGCCGCGTAGCCGTTTCTCTGATAAGCGCAGGTGGTGTCCTTGTTGTAGGCGTACTGAGTGAACTTATTGAAGGCGTCAACGAACTTTTCACTGTACAGTGTCAGCTCAAGCTCACCTGTATCCTTGTTTATCTCACAGCACTTGAGGCCGGAGGCGTTGACGAAACACATCATGATGTCGTCCCAGATGTAGATACCGTATTCATCGTCGATATCGTTTACATGGTTGCCGTCGTTGTCGGTGTCCGCACCGTAGGCCTCGGCAAAGGTACGGAAGTTATCGATAGTCCACGTCATGTTATCGACCATCTCGTAGAAGTTGCCGAGGTTGTAGTCGGAGGCTATACGTTTGTTGAAGAAGATACAGTAGGTAGCGTTGTTGTCGGAGAGGGATATGTCACCGGTCGTCATGTAGATCGAATCCTTGAAGCGGAAGTCCTCGTTCGCGTACTGATCCCACCATTCTCTCGAAAGGTCGAGGTTCTCGATGTTGTTCATATCCTTGAGGATACCTGCGGTAAGCGCGTTGCAGGCACTGTACGCGGAGATCTCGACAAGGTCGTAGTCGTTCGTACCTGCCTGAACGGAGTTTTGGAGAGGTGTCTGACCTGCGCGGTTGTCTGCCGTGACCACGACAGGCGTGATCGTGACGTTCGCGTTATCGGAAACGGTCGTCATACGCTCGTACTTTGCATCGTTTACGGCTTCACCTGTGATCTCCTCCGCATCCCAGTCGTTGTGAACCGTGTTGTGGACGAAGATGTTGAAGCTGTAGCCCTCGTAGTCTGCCGTGCCGAGACCCGAGTCGAGACGTGCGTTTGGGTCGGCTGTCTCCTCCTCGACAACGGTCTCACTGTCCGAGGTCGGGGTCTGTGTTGTGTCGGTGGTCTCGTCTCCGCCACCTTCGGCGCAGGACAGCATTGAGCCTCCTGCCATCAAAAGAACGAGCATCAGCGCGATAGCTTTTTTCATTTTGCGTCTTCCTTTCTTGATATATTTTTGTAAAATCATATACGATGAAACAGTCATGCTCGGAGGACTGTAGCCTGTTGATGCACTTGGGCGTGTTTGAAAAAAGTCAATATGCACAGATAGCGGAGCTTTTTGCGCTATAC
>CAYSKU010000094.1:0-7798 GCA_964431775.1 uncultured Ruminococcus sp.
GCGCAAAAAGCTCCGCTATCTGTGCATATTGACTTTTTTCAAACACGCCCTAATATACAAGCGACTTGCATAAGACGGTAAAACAAAAAAGCGTTCTGTCCGCTAAAGCGGCGAATAGAATATAGTGTGAGTCATATATCCTATCGTGCTTTTGGAGGAACGGAATGAAGCGACACGATATCATGCGCCTTGTGCTGAATTATACGGTCTATGCGTTTTTGTTCACGAGCGTTGCCGTGCTTATCGGACGCTTCGCACAGGAGAGCCTTGTCACGCCGGCAGTCGTCAGTGCGGAGGTCGTGTCGCCACAGGTCGTCATCGACCCGGGACACGGAGGTGAGGACGGCGGTGCGGTCGTCGGGGATACCCTCGAAAAGGAGCTGAACCTTGAGATATCGGAATGCCTGTACGATATGTATACGCTCTTCGGGATACGTGCGGAGCTGACTCGGACGGAGGACGTCATGCTGTACGACCGCTACGGTGAGCTTACAGACTATCGCGGAAGGAAAAAGACCTACGATCTGCGCTCACGTCTTCGTATAGCGGAGGAGTCGGGGGCTGACCTGTATGTCGGGATACACATGAACAAGTTTCCGCTCGAAAGCTCACGAGGTCTACAGGTGTACTATTCGCCGAACACGGAGGAGAGCGGACGAGCGGCGGCTCTGGTGCAGTCGTACTCGAAGAAGTACATAGACCCCGAGAATCGGCGTGAGACGAAGAAAGCAACGGATGCGATCTACATCCTGAAGCGGATACGCATACCGGCAGTCCTCGTGGAGTGCGGCTTCCTCTCGAACGAGGCGGAGCGTGAGCTTTTGAAGACTCACGCTTACCGCTTGAAGCTCGCCGCCGTCATCTTCGCTTCGACCGGCGAACACCTGTGCAGGTCGGCAGACGACTGAGGATAGGGCAAGATCAATTTTTCTCTGCGTTGGATCTGTAATATTCCACCGCCTCGGCGATATATCCCGCCGTGCCGATACCGTATGCATCCGCATCGAACGTTTCGCCGTACCGACCTACGCCGTTATTTACCCACCGCTTCGCCGCCGACTGTGCAGCAGTGCTGTCCGGTGTGTCCCCTCGTACCATACAGGTCGCAAACTCTGCCGCGATCTCGGCTGCGGAATTGCCGTTCGTGCCGCGCTTCGGGTCGAATTCAGGCTTTCTCATACTTTGACCTCACATACACAAAAATACCGGGGTATCCCCCGGTATAGTATTTTCCGCTTCGGTCACGTTTTATTCGCGTTTATCTCGCCGTTCATTTTTTCCTGTTCGCGCCGTCTCCCTTTACCTGACCCTTCGGAGGCTTGAGCTCGAACACCGACAGAAGACGTGTGTTGTTGAGTCCGAGAAGGTAGCCGCACGTACCGATGAGTACGCCCGGGAGGATGTAGAGCAGATGTATCAGCGGATTGTTCGGTGAGAAGTACGAAACGACGCCTGCGTACATTCCCTCCCAGAGAAGACACAGCGCACGTCCCACAACGTTCAGGTTTCCTGCCCATTCGTGGGTCTTGCAGAACGGCTCGGATATCAGCACGAGCGCGGCAAGAATAAAGTTAGGTATGTTCGCAACGAGCGTTATCCACAGACCCGACCACGGCTTCATGACCGCACGTCCGCCATCGACCTTGATACGGTCGTGACCTCCGCGCTCCCAAAGGACGGCGTAGACGAGAAAAAGATAAAAGATCGCCGCAAAGCAGCTTGCAAACAGCATGAGCCACGCCTTTTGTCCCTTTGCGGCAGATGCCGCCGCGACTACCATAAGTCCGAGGAACGTTGAGCCGAACTGATTTAGCAGCAGCTTGGATATGATCTTTGAGTTTTCGCTCCAGAATTCTTTCATAGGTATAGGTACTCCTGAATCTTGTGGGAAAATTTTCGGGTACGGCTCTCGATAAAAAAAGCCTCCTCCGAAGCCCCGACCGCAAGCGTTGACGTGTGCGGAGGGGAGGAGAATATCCGTGTCGCAGCATCACATACGCGGCACTGCGACCTCGGATCTCGCCATACCTATATTGTATTGTTTTTCTGTTTCGATTACAAGAGTTAACAGCGAAAATTTACAAAATATCCATTAAAACATTAAAGTTTGTTGTATAATAGAATGTGAGAAAACTTGAACGTGCGGAGAAGCCGCACACATGGAGTAAAAAATTGCAGGAGCATGAATTTATAGAGGAATTTCCGGAGCTTATAAAGGATTTCGCAAACTATAAGCTCGTATATCAGGGCTGTTCGCCGAAGACCGTCAACGAATACCTTTTCGACCTGCGGACGTTCTGCCGCTACCTCAAGGCTTCACGCGGAGGTCTTCCGCTATCGGGAGAGGGCTTCGAGGATATCGACATAACAGACCTTGATACGGCATACTTCGAGAGCGTCATGACCTCGGAGATATATTCGTTCCTCTCCTTTACATATACGAAGCGTGAGAACGGTGTCAGCGCACGTGCGCGAAAGCTGTCGGCGATAAAGGGATTCTACAAATACTGTACGGCAAAGCTGCACCTTTTCGAAAAAAATCCGGCTGTCGATATCGAAACGCCGAAGAACAAAAAGACACTTCCGAAGCATCTCAGCATGGAGGAATGCGTTGAGCTTCTCGATGCCGTAAAGAACGACGAGACCTCCAAAACAAAAGCGCGTGACTACTGTATACTTACGATGTTCTTGAACTGCGGTATGCGTCTCTCGGAGCTTGAGGGTATAAGCATACCCGACATGGATACGGAGCTTCGTTCCCTCCGTGTCACCGGTAAGGGCGCGAAGGAGCGTATCATCTACCTTAACGATGCCTGCCGCGACGCACTTGCCGCCTATCTCCCGATACGTCTTGCAACACCTGTCAAAACACGAGGCGAGACCGCGCTGTTTCTGTCGAACAGGGGAAGCCGTATCTCCGTAAAGACCATACAGTGGATGGTGAAGAAGTATCTCGGTGAAGCCGGACTCGAATACAAGAACTATTCGACCCACAAGCTGCGCCATACCGCCGCTACGCTGATGTATCAGTCGGGGCAGGTCGATATCCGCGTGCTCAAGGATATCCTCGGTCACGAGCAGCTGAACACGACACAGATATACACACACGTCTCGAACGAGCAGATGGAGGCGGCGATGAACAATAATCCGCTTGCCGAGCTGAAGGCCCCTGCCGCTACGGTGTTCACGGAGCTTGAGACCTCTTCGACTGCGACCGAGGCTCCCACCGAGCCGCCCAAAAGAAAGCGCGGACGACCGCGAAAGGAAAAAAAGCCGTCTGCGGAAGAAGCAAAAACGTCCGAGGAGAACGAAACACATACTCTAAATGCGGAGGATAACATATGAGAGAACAACTGCTGCATACCGACACGCCCGCACCGAATTGGGATCAATCTACAGTTGTCGGTAACGGACATTCGGGTATGTCCGTATACGGTACGGTCTCGACCGAACGTATAAGCCTGAACGAGGAGAGCATATGGTCGGGCGGACCTATGGACACACGTGTCGAGGGGTACGCCGAAAAGCTCGACCATATAAGAAGGCTGTTTCTCGAGGGACATGAGTACGAGGCAGACCGCTTTGCAAGCGAGAGCCTGAGCGATTGCTTCAACGTCATAAAGGCATACGAGTACGCAGGAGAGCTTCACGTCGCCATGCACGAGGACGAGGGCTGTCTCGACTATCGCCGTGACATAGACCTTCAGGAGGGCGTAGCAACGGTCTCCTACACGAAGGACGAGGTGTGGTACAAGCGTGAATTCTTCGCTTCACATCCGGCAGGGCTTCTCTGTGCGCGCTTCTCGGCAGGTCGGACGTTTGCCTCGACCGTCACGTTCACACGTGAGAACATCGAACGACTTACCGTAGGTGACACCGACATAATAGCCGAATGTACGACTGCGGAGGGGGGCAACCGCTTCTCCGTATACGTTCGTCTGTTCACGGACGGTCACGCACACGCCGACGGCTCGTCGATCCGTGTGACGGATGCCACCTACGTAGAACTGTATAGCGGAATATTTACCTCGTTCAAGTACGACGATCTCCGCTCTGCCTCTGCGGCGGTCATGCTCCGTGCCGACCGAGGCTGGGACGAGCTGATAGCAGAGCATATCGCCGACTTTTCCGAGCTGATGGGTCGCTCCACTCTCACGCTCGAGTGTGAGCCGGCGATATCGAGGCTGTCTGTAGGTGCGCGTATCGAGCGACTGAGGAACGACCCCGTTGCGGACGATCCGGCACTCCTCTCACTGTACTGGAGCTTTGCAAAGTACCTGATGATCTCCTCGAGCCGAGAGGGAAGTCTTCCGGCGAACCTACAGGGAGTCTGGTCAACGGGGCTTACACCTCCTTGGAACTCCGACTACCACACGAACATCAATCTGCAAATGAACTACTGGCAGGCAGAGCAGGTCGGACTTGGTGACTGTGTCATGCCGCTGTTCGACTACATGAACAACTATCTCCTCCCCGGAGGTGAGCGTGTCGCACGTGAGAACTACGGTGCGGGCGGTATGGTCGTACACCACCTCTCCGACATATATTGCTTCGCGGCTCCGGCAGACGGTCTGTGGGGACTCTGGCCTCTCGGCGGTGCGTGGCTTGCGTACCATATGTGGGAGCATTATCTCTATACCCTCGACCGTGACTTCCTGCGTGACAAGGCGTACCGCTACATACGTGCCTGCGCGGACTTCTTCATGGATTACCTTTTCGAGGGAAACGACGGATATCTGCATTCCGGCCCCTCAACGTCTCCCGAGAACCGCTATATCGTCGAGAAGGACGGCGTGAAGCACGAGGTCTACCTTGCGATTTCCCCGACCATGGATATCGAGGTGATCGGCGGTCTTTTGGACTTCTACGTTGAATGTGAGAGCATACTCGATATCGATGCGGAGAACGCGAAGCGTGCGGCAGAGACACGTGCAAAGCTCCCTCCGCTGAGGGTCGGCAAGTACGGTCAGCTCATGGAATGGCAGAAGGATTACGAGGAGGCAGAGCCGGGACATCGTCATATCTCCCATGCGTTCGGTATGTATCCGGCGGCACAGATCACACGTAAGACCCCGAAGCTGTATAAGGCTATGGAGGTGACCCTCGAACGCCGTCTGGCTTCCGGCGGAGGTCACACGGGCTGGTCACGTGCATGGCTCATCAACCTGTTCGCACGTATGCACCGCTCCGCAAAGGCATACGAGAACGTAAGACTTCTCTTCACAAAGTCTACGCTCCCGAACCTCTTTGATAATCATCCGCCGTTCCAGATCGACGGAAACTTCGGCGGCGGTGCCGGTATCTGTGAGATGCTGCTGCAAAGTCACGAGGGCGTCATCTCCCTCCTTCCGGCGTTCCCGCCGCATATATCGGGCGAGTTCACCGGCTTCCGTGCGCGTGGCGGCGTGACGGTCTCCGCGGCGTGGGATAAGGGGCGCGTCACGCACCTCGTGCTTGAACCCGATCACGCCGGTAGCTTCAGGATAGAGCTTCCCGGACGTGACGTCTTCGAGGTCTACGCAGAAGGACGTACAGTCGTGGTCTGAGCTGTGACACCGCCTTACAGAGAGGCGATGGAACGATCTGTGTATGGTGAAATTGCACAAAAACGACGATGAAAGTTTGGCTGTCGTTATTTTGTGAACATATCGGTAGATCAAACAGAAAATAAGTGTCGGCTTTGAATGCTAAATGCACATTTCCGGCACTTATTTTGTTATGTTTTTGGTGAAAATGACTATATTTCGTAAAAACTGCGCGAAGGCTCGTTCGTGTTACTGCATAAAAATTGGTTTTAGTGCGGACTTGACAACTTACGGTCAAGTGGAGTATAATATTTTTTAACAGAACGACGGTTTTTTGAGCGTATTGGAACGCGAGATCGTCGAAATATTTTTTTATTCCATAATAAATAGAGGGACAGTTATGAAAAAGAGGATCCTGACCGCACTTCTTGCCGCGATCATGTGTCAATCGATCTTTACGATGACCTCATGCGGCGAAAGCGAAGTAAATTCGGAGACCACGCCGAACACACAGACCACCGGTACTGCCGCAGAAGAGGTAGTTGCCGAGACCGATCCGGAGGAAGAGCTGACCGATCTTGAGCGCAGACAGCGCATTCCCGACAATCTTCCGGATACTAAATTCGACGGTGCGGAGTTCCGCGTTATGACCAACGAGAAGACGTATGCCGGCTTCGACTACACGACCGAGATCGCAGTCGAGGAGCTGAACGGTGACGCCTGCAACGACGAGACCTACAACAGAAACATCCGTATCGAGGAACGCTTTGACACGAAGATATCTGTTCAGTCCGACACCGCTCCGCAGACCTCGGTAAGCACGTTCGTAACTGCCGGTACTCCCGACTACCAGATCGTCGGCTTCTACGATTATATAGCATATACGCCGATCAACTCGGGCGTTCTTATGAACTGGCTCGAAGCACCGTATGTCGATCTCAACCAGCCGTGGCACAACAAGCTCGCAAACGATGCCGCAACGCTCAACAACAAGCTCTTTGCGATCTGCTCCGACCTTGCGATCAGCTCCATGACATACACACACGCTATCTTCGCAAATACCGAGATGCTTCTTGACTACGGCTATCCGATAGAGGATATGTACAGCATGGTCAGAGAGGGTACATGGACGATCGACAAGCTCATCGAGATGACGACCGATATGTACATAGACAAGAACGGTAACGGTAAGGCAGATATCAACGATACCTACGGCTTCGGCTATCAGATAACCAACCCCGGTGACGTATGGCTGACCGCGTTCGGCGGAAGGGTCTGCACGGTAAACGGAAGTGAGATCGAGCTGTCCTTCATGAACGACAAGACTATCTCCATCCTTGAAAAGCTCCTTGCATGGCACTATGATAACCCCGGCTTCGAAAAGCTGGCTACACAGTATGACGAGGAAAAGTACTTCCTCGAGGAAAAGCTCGTTATGGCTCCGCTCCGCTTCCTTGCGGCATACAGCACGCTCCGTGAGATGGAAGCAGTCTATGCTATGCTTCCGTTCCCGAAGTGGGATGAAGCTCAGGAGAGCTACTATACCAACGCAGACGATAAGTTCACCGTATTCGGACTTCCGCTCACCTCTGCCGGTGATATCGAGTTCGTAAGCACGATATACGAGGCACTTTCCGCAGAGTCCTACAAGACCGTATATCCGGCATACTATGACCAGGCATTAAAGGGGAAGTATTCCTCCGATGCCTCCACCGCCGAGATGGTCGAGCTCATCATGGCAGGACGTGCCTTTGACTTCTCGTTCCAGTTCGGTGAGTCCTGCTTCCAGAGACTGCCGTATATGCTCCGTGACGCTCTTGTAAACAACAAGCCGAACCTTGCATCCGACTATAAGAAGCTCGAAAAGGTTCTTGCAAAGTCTATGGACAAGGTCCTTGCAAAGGCATACGACCTCGATTGACGATATAGCTAAGCGAATACAAAATGGGACTGCACTACGCAGTCCCATTTTGTGTTGTAAAAAATATACCTGTGGAAAAGTATACGGCTTTTTGAAAAGCTCCGCACTTTTCCACAGGTGCATGATCGTTTGATCGTTTATTTTTGGCGACACGCCGCTATTTTTCGTTAGCCTTGCTGCCGATAAGAGCATCGTGGGAGGTCTTGCAATTTAGACTTCACGAACGCCGATGGCTGTCCGCGGCGACACGCCGCTATTTTTCGTTAGCCTTGCTGCTGATAAGAGCATCGTGGGGATGTCTTGCAATTTAGACTTCACGAACGCCGATGGCTGTCCGCGGCGACACGCCGCT
>CAYSKU010000094.1:7898-9689 GCA_964431775.1 uncultured Ruminococcus sp.
ATTTTTTCAGCTTTGCCTCTGCTTTAAGACGAAGCTCCGTGTTCAGTATCTTCTTTCTGAGACGGAGAGACTTCGGAGTTACCTCCATAAGCTCGTCCTCACCGATAAACTCGATAGCCTGCTCGAGAGAGAAGATCTTCGGGGGTACGAGACGAAGTGCCTCGTCCGCACCTGCCGAACGTATGGAGGTGAGGTGCTTCTTCTTGCAGACATTCACCGCGATGTCAACGTTCTTCGGGCATTCGCCGACGAGCATTCCCTCGTAAACGGGGGTCTGTACTCCGATGAACATTATTCCGCGATCCTGTGCGTTGAAGAGACCGTAGGAGGTCGCCTCGCCGTCCTCACTTGCAACGAGAGAGCCGGTGTAGCGTGTGACGATCTCACCCTTGTAGGGCTGATAGCCGTCGAATATGGTGTTCAGTATGCCCTCACCTCGTGTGTCGGTCAGGAACTCACTGCGATAGCCGAACAGACAGCGTGACGGGATCGAATATTCTATCTTCATACGCTCGCCGTGCTTGTTCATCTCGAGAAGCTCACCCTTGCGTACACCGAGCTTTTCGACGACCGCACCGACGTATTCGTCGGGAACGTCGATGGTGACGCGCTCCATAGGCTCACAGCGAACGCCGTCTATCTCCTTGTAGAGTACCTTCGGGTTGGAGCAGCATACCTCGTAGCCCTCACGGCGCATGGTCTCGATGAGGATGGAAAGGTGCATCTCGCCTCGTCCGGCAACCTTGAAGCTGTCGGTGGTGTCACCGTCGGTCACGCGGAGGGAAACGTCCTTTAGGGTCTCCTTGTAGAGACGTTCGCGTATCTGACGGGAGGTGACGAACTTGCCCTCACGTCCTGCGAACGGGCTGTCGTTTACCTGGAAGGTCATCTCCATGGTAGGCTCACTGACCTTGACGAACTCGAGAGGTGTCGGGTCGAGCGGAGAAACGATGGTGTCACCGATGGTGATGTCCTCCGCACCGCTGAAGCACACTATGTCACCCATGGAGGCAGACTCGACCTGCTTTCTTCCGAGACCGTCTATCGTGTAGAGAGAAACGATCTTCGTTCTCTTGGGGGCGGCATCGGGGTCATGGTAGTTGACGATCAGCGCGTCCTCACCCTGATGGATGGTGCCGCGCTCGATACGACCGATACCGATACGTCCGACGTAGTCGTTATAGTCAATGGAGGAGACGAGGAGCTGGAGCGGCTCGTCGATCTCACCCTCGGGAGCAGGGATATAGTTTATTATGGTGTCGAAAAGGATGTCGAGGTTTTCGCCCGGGGTGTAGGGGTCAAGGGTCGCCGTGCCGGAGCGTCCGCTACAGAACAGCATCGGGGAATCGAGCTGCTCGTCTGTCGCATCAAGCTCAAGAAGAAGATCGAGTACCTCGTCCGGTACCTCGTCGAGACGTGCATCGGGACGATCCATCTTGTTTACAACGACGATTATACGGTGTCCGAGCTCCATCGCACGCTGGAGGACGAAGCGCGTCTGCGGCATGGGTCCCTCTGCGGCATCAACGAGCAGGATAACGCCGTTTACCAGTTTAAGGATACGCTCGACCTCACCGCCGAAGTCGGCGTGTCCCGGCGTATCGACGATATTGATCTTTATTCCGTTACGAACGACGGAGGTGTTCTTTGCGAGGATGGTTATTCCGCGCTCACGCTCAAGGTCGCCCGAGTCCATGACACGTTCACGGACGACCTGGTTCTCATGATAGGTATCGCACTGCTTGAGCATCTGGTCAACGAGGGTCGTCTTACCGTGGTCAACGTGCGCTA
>CAYSKU010000095.1:0-9664 GCA_964431775.1 uncultured Ruminococcus sp.
GCGCAAAAAGCTCCGCTATCTGTGCATATTGACTTTTTTCAAACACGCCCTAGGTGGCATACACGGTCGGAATTTTGAATCCGAACAGTGAAGTATAATATTCCGAATCTATTCGACAATTTTTTTGTAAGGCTTAGACCGCATAAAAATTTTCGGGGGAAGAAGTCCGAAAAAGACCTCTTCCCCCGAGTTTTTTTATTAGCGTTTCGCTTATTTCAGCATCTCCTGACCGCCGGTGACAGGGACTGCCTGACCTGTCTCGTACTTCTGATCGATTATGTAAAGTACAGCCTTCGCAACGTCCTCGATCTCACAGCCGCGTCCGAGCGGTACCTTCGATTCGTAGAACCTCTTGACATCCGCAACGTTCTTCGCGCCCGGAACCTTTCCTGCGTTCAGATACTGCACGAACAGTCCCTTCTCGGGATCCGACCACAGCGGTCCGTTCAAGAAGTTGCCGGGGCAGACCGCGTTGACCTTGATGCCGTAGGGCGCAAGCTCCAGCGCAAAGGACTGCGTCAGACCGATACCGCCGAACTTCGAGCCGGCGTATGCAAAGTTCTTGTTCGAGCCCGCAAGACCCGACTTCGAGTTTATCTCAACGATATCCGTCATATACTCGGGCGAAGCCGCACGTTCGAGCTTCATGACGGCAGACGCATACTTCGCGCAGAGGAAGTACGCCGTATAGTTGACCGAGGCTACAAGCTCAAAGCTTGCCTTCGTCATCTCCTCAAGAGAGCCTGCACGAACGATACCTGCGTTGTTTACGAAAACGTCAAGTCCGCCGAACGTAAGCACGGTCTTCTCTATCATACCGCGGACACTGTCCTCGTCAGAAACGTTCGCGGAGACCGCAAGGGTCGCAGAGCCTGTACGCTCCGCTATCTCGGCGGCGGTCTTCTCCGCTCCGGCGATATTCATGTCGGCGATAACGACAGACGCACCCTCGTTCGCAAGGTATTCCGCGATACCTGCACCAAAGCCCTGTGCGCTTCCGGTAACGACGGCAATACGTCCTGACAGCTTCTTCGCCGAGCCGCCGGCAAGGCTGACTTTCGCACGGTAGCTCTCGACCTCCCAGTTGACGATGAAATCGACCATTTCGGGTGCCATGTGACGTACACCGCCGAAGCTCTCGGCAAGGGTCGTTATCTTCATTGCATCCTTCCAGACAGCCGCCGCCGTCTTCGCTTCCTTGACCGTCTTACCGACCGTGAACATTCCGATGCCCTTCGCGAAGATGACCTTCGGCATGAAGCCGCGACGCTTCGACAGCTCGTCAAACGCCGCCCTTATGCCCTCAACCGAGAAGTCCTCGATAAAGAGAGGCTCAGCCTTACAATATACGATGTGGTCGGGTGAGAGAGGCTCGCGAAGCACCGCGAACGCCTCCGCGGAGGAAGCGTACTTCATTATCTCACGGTCGCACGTAAAGAGAACAGAGGCGTTTCCGTCGGGAGCATAGACCATGCGGATGACGGGCGCGATACGTGCCGCCGTCTCCGTATCCGTCTCGCATTCGGAAAAGTCGGGTCTCACGGTGAGTCGCGCCTCTATCGCGGACATTACGGAGGAGACCGTTTCGTCAAGCTCTGCGGAGGTGTCTGCGGCAAAGAAGATACCGTGGTTCTGGAGGAACACGACAGTCGCGTTCCTTCCGGTACGTGCCGTGTACTCGGCAAGCTTTTTGCGGCAGTTCGAGGCTAAGATGTACCCGGGCTCACACTCGTCTACCCATACCGCCTCGGGGAACAGCTCCCCTACCCTTGCCTCCGCACCGACACAGCAGGTGAGTGCGTTTACTGCGGACGGATGCACGTGCAGAACGTAGGTCTGCGGAAACAGGTCGTGCAGGAGCGTTTCGACAGAGGGTCGCTTCGCCTCTTCGCCGACACAGCGTGCCGCCATAAGGTCACGAAGCACCTCCGCTTCACGTACAGCGGAGTCGGAGGAATACGTATCCTCCCAGATACGTGCAAGTCTTGCACGCTCCATCCTTACAAAGCCATCGGACGTGATGGTCGCAAGAGACGTACCGCTTCCCTTTATGTAAAGAAAGCTCTCATCCTTGTAGGAGGTGTTGCCGCCTCCGGCAAGCACGAACGAGGAGTCCTTACCGTATCGATTCGAAAATTCAACAAGAGTCTCGATGCTCATGATCGTATCTCCTTATATGTAGATCGTGTATACCTACGACCTTTATTTGTATTTTATTTTTATCCTGATAAATTATCCGCGACCGATATCGTCGTGGGATATCGTGCGGTCTCAGCTTCACGAACGCCGATGACCGCCTGTCGGCTCAGCCGACCCGATGGATGCGTATGCCTTTATTTTTTCGTCGAGGGGGGTGTCGTTGCCGGAAGCGAACATCGCATTGTTTATATCCTCCGTTGCGGCACGCTCGTGACCGATCAGCGCGTACGTAGCCTCACGCAGGTGCGCGTACTCCGGCTCTGCAAGCGCGGGACAGATGAACGACTGACGAGGTGAGTTTATGTCCTCACCCGATATCTCGAACAGCTCGTGCCTGTGACAAAGCTCCATGACACGGCGGAGCTGCTCCTTCGTGTTGCGTGAGGGCATATAGGTCACTGCCGAGAAGCCGACCTCGCGAAGAACGTCAAACAGCTCGTCGAGATAATCATCCTCGAACTTCTGCGCCTTTTTGTCACCTGTCGGGGACTCTCCGACGTCACCGAGGTACGCATACGCGGAGATCGCGCCAAGCTCACGCGCAAACGCCGTGAATTCACGGATGTTTATGCACTCGTCTGTCGCATCAACGTAGAAGCTTCCGACAAGGTGTCCCTTGAGTACGCCGAGTATGTCGTAGCTGTAGAACTCCTCGGGGGCGTTCATCAGCTTCTCACGTGTCTTACCGAGCGGTACGCCGGTGAGCCTTTCGATAAAGTCGCAGGCGTCGGCACGGTCGGGACAGCGTGCCATTATCTTCTTCGCAAGCGCGAAGCAGATGTGCCGCTCCGTAACGCTTCCGCCCTCATGCGCCATCGACAGCGGATATACATCCTCGTCAAAGTCGAGAGAGATACAAAGCTCACGCACAAGAGCGTTTATGTTGTCGCACATCCTGCGGTTGCGGATGTTCCTCTTTTCGCGGATACCAGACAGAAGCTCCTCCGCACGGTCGATGCTCTGATGAGGGATACCGTGCATCGCAAGGTACGCGCACGACCTCTGGTCGGGGTTGTTTATACGTCTTCCGACAAGGGGAGTACCCTCAACGTTCACACGGCACTCGAAGCCGCACGTGATCGGCATATCCATTATCTCACCGGCACGAATGAACTCCCTCATCCCTCCGACACTGTCGTGATCCATTATTCCGGCGGTGCGAAGTCCTGCCTTCCAAGCATAGAAGACAGCCGAGGTCGGGGTGTACGGTGAGAACGAATAGGAGGTGTGGATGTGGTTGTTGACGAAGATACCGCGCTCCGGCGTCGGCAGCTCGCCGAGATCGATCCTCTTACGCAGCTCCGCGAGAGCGCAGAGACGTTCGTCTGCCGAGATATCGACTCTCGATATGGTCTTCAAAAGCTCTTGTGTTTCCATGATCGTATACCTTTCGTATATTATATATTCATATTCGTATGTAGACCTCGGTCATATGATGCTCTCCGGCTCCTTGCCGTACATGAAGCGGTACGCCGCAAGATAGCGTTCGCGCTTTTCCAAGGCCTCTGCGGAATCCTCACGCCAGTTTTTTCTCCTGTACGCACGAAGCATCACGTTCTTCGGTGTGTCCTCGGGGTCGATAAGCTCCGTCGCATCAGTCTTATAGCCTGCCGCATCGAGCATCAGCAACCGAAGCGCATCCGTTGCCGCATCCGCCAGCTTCTGCCGCAGTATCGGTCGCTCCGCGATGAACGACAGCGTCGGACATGACATATTTCGGTTCATCTCGTGGTGACAGCACGGTGTCGAAAGTATCGCCTCCGCGTGATGTCGCACGGCAAAACCGAGTACGATGTCCGTTGCAACGTCACACGCATGGAGAGAGATGACAAGGTCGGGGGAGCACGGAGGCTCGAACTCGTTTATGTCGGCACATAGAAACTCCATGCCGTCCATGCCGGATCGCTTAGCGATCTCCGCGCAGTAGTCGATGACACTTTTTTTAAGATCCACGCACGACATCCTGACACGTCTGCCGAGTATCTCCGTCAGCACATGGTATGCCGCAAAGCTGAGGTAGCTCTTTCCGCAGCACAGGTCGCAGACGTATAGCTCACCGTCCTTCTTGAGCCTTCCCGCCGCCTCCGCTATGTACTCCGAAAAACGGCATATCTGACGGAATTTCGCCTGCTTTTTGTCGTGTATACGCCCCCTCTCGTCCGCGACTCCAAGCTCGTAAAGAAATCTCTCCTTGCCTGTCAGTAGCCGCGACTTCTCACGGTCGTTTCCGTCCGCTATCGCGCCGCTCTCCTCGCCCTCTCCGATACATCCCCTTTTGATGAGCGTTACCGCTCCCTTTTTCGAGATCATAACGGAGGCTGCGCCGTTCCTGTCGGTCAGGTCAGCACGGCGAAATACCTCAAAATATCGGCAGAACGCGGACGGCAGAGACTCGGGGATCACGTTCTCGTGGATGACACGTCCCTCGGTCAGCGCGGTCTCGAGCTGCAAGACACGCTCGGAGGAGATGACACGTCCCGTTCCGCGCATCTTCTGCTCCTCTCTGCCGGAGATCGGTGAGTGGAACACTATGTTGACAAGTCCGCCCGACTTGAGACTTTTCGCAGTCAGCGCGGCAAGCTCGTTTATCTTTTCGTTATTTTCCATTTACGTCTCCCTCCGCTTCGGGCTTTTTGCTCTTCTTGAACGCAAACTTGCTCTCCGTACCGTTAAATATCCGCTTCAGGTTCTCGCGGTGCTTCACGACAACGATCACGGCTATCGCAATAGCGACGAACTCGATCATGTATATGCCCGTGTCGTTCATACGATCGAGCAGCAGTGGGAACATCACCGAGCAGATGACCGAGCCTGCGGAGATATACTTCGTTGCAAGCACTATGCCGACAAAGACCACCAAAAGGGTAATAAAGATACGCCAGTCGAGGATAAACAGCATGGCGGTCAGACATACTATCCCCTTGCCTCCCTTGAAGCGGTAGTAGACGGGGAATATGTGACCGAGGAAGCAGGCAAAGCCGGCAATGTACGCGGTCAGGTAGCCGAATACGCACCAGCCGAGCATGACGGCAAGCATCGTTTTCAGTATGTCGCCGACGAACGTTATGACAGCCGCCTTTTTTCCGTAGGTACGCATGACGTTCGTAAATCCGGCGTTGCCGCTTCCGTAATTACGGACATCGTCATGGTAGAAATGCTTTGAAACGAGTATCGCGGTGTTTATGCTCCCGAGAAGGTACGGTACGAGCACGTACACGAGTACAAGGAGCATACTCGGCACGATAGGTATGTTTTTCCAGTGATATCCGACAAGACCCATGAAGCCGAGCTCATAGCGGAGAAAAAAATGAAGCATTATTCGTCCCCCTCATCGCCCTTTTGACGGATCACGAGACGTATGGGAGTACCCTTGAAGCCGAAGGTCTGACGGAGGCAGTTTTCGATATAACGCTGATACGAGAAATGGAACAGCTCCGCGTTGTTACAGAAGATGACGAAGGTCGGCGGTGCGGTCGATATCTGGGTCATATAGTATATACGAAGTCTTCTGCCCTTGTCTGACGGCGGCTGTACCCTTGCAACGGCATCCGCGAGGACGTCGTTGAGCATACCCGTGGAGACACGCATGGAGGTCTGGTTATGGACGTAGTTTATATGCTCGAACAGCTTATCGACACGCTGACCTGTCTTTGCGGAGATATACATTATCGGTGCGTAGGTCATGTAGGAGAGTGCATCGTAGACCTTTTTGTTGAAGGCGTTCGTGGTATTGTTGTCCTTGTCGATGAGATCCCACTTATTTATGCAGATGATAGAGGCCTTTCCGGCTTCATGTGCGATACCGGCGATCTTTTCGTCCTGCTCGGTAACGCCCTCGTTCGCATCGATCATTATAAGACATACGTCCGCACGCTCGACCGCCATCTTGGCACGAAGCACGCTGAACTTTTCGACACGATCCTCGACCTTAGCCTGACGGCGTATACCTGCGGTATCGATGAGGTTATAGCGACCGAATTCGTTCTCGACCACCGTATCGACCGCATCACGTGTAGTACCGGGTATATCGGAAACGATACAGCGTTCGTCACCGCACAGGCGGTTGACTATCGAGGACTTACCTGCGTTCGGCTTACCGATGACCGCAACGGATATGGTATCGTCGTCTGCCGGCTCGGACTTGAACTCGGGCAGAGCCGCAAGCACCGCGTCAAGCACGTCGCCGCTTCCGCTTCCGTGGAGCGACGAGAGGGCGATAGGCTCGATCTCGAAGCCGAGCTGATAGAATTCGTAGAACTCTGCCGGAAGGTCGCCCGGGCGGTCAGCCTTATTTATGCAGGGTACGACCGGCTTTCCGCTACGCATGAGCATCATTCCGATATCGATATCGTCAGCCAAAAGACCTGTACGTATGTCGCACACGAACAGGATGACATCCGCCATATCTATAGCGATCTGCGCCTGCTCACGCATCTTTTTGAGTATGATATCATCGGTCTTCGGCTCGATACCGCCGGTATCTATTACCATGAGAGTCTTCCCTCTCCATTCGGTCTCACCGTATATACGGTCACGTGTTATCCCGGGAACGTCCTCGACTATTGCGCGGCGTTCACCGATCAATTTATTAAACAAAGTGCTCTTGCCGACGTTCGGACGACCGACAATCGCGATCACAGGCTTAGACATCGTATTATCCACCTTTATATATTCTTATTCTTTCGTTGATAATTATTTTAGATCATGTATGCCGCATCATTCGAGACCCAGCAGCTTCATGCAGAACTCTCCTCCGTCACTTTCGACGAACTCGATATCGACCCCACCGAGCCTTTCCGAAAGCTCCGCAGGTGACATACCGCAGAGGAACAGGTCTCCCTCGGCGCGAAGGGTCGTGCGCGAGAGGTAGAGGGTCTCACCGAGCGGCTCATCTGCGAGCTGCTCCGCGATATCGACACCGGTAAGAAGTCCGGTGACCGTGACCTCACCGCCGAAGAAGTTATTTTTTATCATATAGACGTGGCACGTGAGGTTCGGGCAGGCATCGGTCAGCTTTTTGACCTGACGTTCCATAAAGAGGTACGCCGCCTCTCCCGTAGCAACGGACACCTCACGGTGTACCACCCGTTCCTCGTCGTCGAGGGTACGGAATATCGAATCAAGCTCGGTCTCGAACGAGGTGAGCATACCGACACCGTTTTCTATCTGTAGATACTCACCGTAGAACTCATCGCTTGGGAGAGGGCGACCGCACTTTACGTAAAACTCGTCGGAGGCGAAGAAAAGTCTCTCCTCGAGGGTAGAGTTGAACTCTTCGATCTGATCTATGACGGCGGCGCACTCCTCGGGGGTAAAGGGTTCGAGTGGGTAGAGCTTATCGCGATATGCGGTGAGACCTGCCGGAACGACGGATACGCTGTCGAGAGCCGGATAATATGCCGCGAGGTCGGTCATGCTACGAGTCAGCTCCGCGCCGTCGTTTATACCGCGGCAAAGTACTATCTGACCTCTGAGCTTTATTCCGGCATCCGCGAGGCGGCGCAGGTACGACAGCACCTCACCGGCTCTTTTGTTCTTCATCATGCTTTTACGAAGCTCGGGGTTCGTGGTATGCACGGAAACGTTCACCGGTGAGATATGCATCTCGATTATACGGTCGATATCCTCGTCATGCAGGTTCGTGAGGGTTATATAGTTACCGTGCAGGAAGGCGAGGCGGCTGTCGTCATCCTTGAAGTAGATAGTCTCACGCATCCCCTCGGGGTTCTGGTCGATAAAGCAGAAGATACAGCCGTTCTCACAGCGGTGCTTTTTATCCATGAGCGGCGTACCGAATTCGAGACCTATATCGTCGTATATGCCCTTTTTTATCTTGACCTCGAGAAGCTCCGGACCTCTGTGCAGCTTAAGGACGACCACCGACTCCGCGAGGCGGAAGCGGTAATCGAGAACGTCGTTTATGGCGTGAGAATTTATTTCGAGCAGTATATCACCGACGAGTATACCGGCGCGTTCCGCTCTCGAATGGGGCAGCACCCCCGTTATTTCAACCATTATCATCCATCCGATCTCAACGCTGCTTCAAGCGCGATCACCCGAAGCACACGTATACATTTGACTTCCCTTTTATTATACTCCAAACCCCCCTCAACGTCAACCCCAAACTCAGGGCAGCCTGAGGCTGCGCGCATGAATCGGCGTTAGTGAAGTTTGGATTGCACGATATCCCACGAGGGTGGAGGTCGTGCAGATCTGTCGGCTGACGGCTCGTTGTGTGCAGAATGGACGGTATCTATAGAACGTTTGTCTTGTGCAAACTGCACGTAGGGAAAAGGAAAGGAACGCCGCGGCGTTCCCTTCCTCATAAAATGACGTGCATCTTACACCAAACGAGCCGTCAGCCGACCGGTCTGCACCAAATAATATTGTCGTGGGTTGTCGTACAATTTCAGCTTCACGAACGCCGACTATGCCTGTCGGCTCAGCCGACCTCAGCCGACCGGTCTGCACCAAATAATATTGTCGTGGGTTGTCGTACAATTTCAGCTTCACGAACGCCGACTATGCCTGTCGGCTCAGCCGACCTCAGCCGACGGAGTCGAGCTCGTCGGTCTTTTGCTTGAGCTTGCGATGTCCGGCAAGACAGACGGCAGAGCCGACGAACGCCGCCGCGATAAATACACAAAATACCGCTTCCCAGTCGAAATGCTCCGATATAGTCCCGACCGCAACGCTCGAAACGGCAGCCGCCGCATACGAGAAGCAGTTGAGCATACCGGTGACGGTCGAAGCGCGTCCGACCTTACCGAAATGCAGGGGTATGAACGTGAGCAGCATGGTGTTCGCGCCGAGCATCGATGCCGACGACATCGCAAGCAGGAGCGTTACGAAGACCGCCAGAGCTACGTCACCTATACCTATCACCGTACCCTCCGCCTTTGACGGAACGATATGTATCAGCACCGTTACGACGGAGAGCGCGGCTGTGCTTACCGCAAACATTATACTGCACGTAGTCAGCTCATCGAGCTTGAAGCGGTGGAATATATCACGTGCCGCATACGCCCCGAAGATGTTGAGTATCGGAAGTATGGTGCAGATCAGCGAAACGACCGAGGAGGACGGAATGAATCTGTCCCCAAGTATAGTCGGTATCCAAAGGTCGAGACCGTCCTTCAGCATACCGTTGAACAGTATGCCGCACGCGGCAAAGACGAGACCGACGCAGAATACACGAACGGTCGTGCCGTCGTTTTTTCCGTTATGTACGGCGTGTGCCGAGCCTTCACCGTGTCCGTGATGAAGCACCGGTGCGTTCGCGTTCTCCTCCGTCATGTGACCGCGCAGTCTGCCGAAGCAGACCGTCAGTACCGCCGACATAGCTACAAGTATCGCACCGCACATGAAGAACGATATCCGCAAGTTGAATAGCTTCAAGCCGAACGCAAATATAAGGTAACAGCAGATAGTACCTATCGGTATCGTAGCCGAAATGCTTGCGGAT
>CAYSKU010000096.1:0-9443 GCA_964431775.1 uncultured Ruminococcus sp.
AGCCTGAAGATATGCGGTCCTCAGCGTGAGGTGCAGAGCCTCCTACAGTCAGTCCCCGGGGTCGTCTCCGTAGAGCTGACCGGCGAACGTGAGCTCGACAGCTATACCTACGTCGTTGAAGCCGAAAAGGGCGTGGATATCCGTAAGCCCGTCTTCTATCTGCTCAGCGAAAAGAATTTCCCCATGATCGGTATGGAGCCTCTCGGTATGAACCTCGAGGAGGTCTTCATAAAGATAATGGACATGAGCAGATAACAGCATCACCCCACCAAACGAAAAATAAACAAAGTGAGTTAACATTATGTTTGCTATTTATAAAAAAGAGATACGCGGCTACTTCACGACCCCTCTCGGCTACGTGTTCATCGCGGTCTTCCTCGCCGTCTCCGGCTTCATGTTCGCCGTTGCGACCCTACAGTCGGGTACGTCCGACGTCTCCGGCTACTTTCAGCTCATGATATTCGGCTACATCGTCATCGTTCCCCTTCTCACCATGCGTAGCTTCGCGGAGGAACGCAGAACGAGAACAGAGCAGCTTCTCATGACCTCCCCCGTCTCCATCACGTCCATGATACTCGCGAAGTTCCTCGCGGCGTTCACCATGTTCGCAGGTACAGTGCTTGTGAGCTGCGTATATTACCTCCCCCTGTTCGGCTACGGTGAGCCTAACGTTGCAAAGGCGTTCGGCTGTCTCATAGCTATGCTCCTTATCGGTATGTGCTTCATCTCGGTCGGTATCTTCGTCTCGACCCTCACCGAAAGCACCGTTACCGCCTCCATCGGTACTATGGCTATCCTCCTCGGCTTCGCAGTCGCCGCAATATTCAATAACCTTATCGATGCTTACTTCATCCGCTATATCTTAAACTGGATATCCGTATATTCACGTTACGTCAACTTCACGAACGGCGTTTTCGATATCGCCGCCACTGTTTATTACCTCTCGATCACCGCGGTCTTCCTCTTCCTGTCTGTCCGCATCTACGAGAGAAGACGCTATGCGTAATCCGGAGGGGTCACGATGACAAACAACAACTATCTCAAAAGCAGAAAATTCAAGTACGGCTCTGTCGCGACCGCGTTCACTGCGGCGTTCATCGCGATAGTCGTTATATTCAACATCATTTTCACCGCGCTTGCCTCAAAGTATATGTGGTACGTCGATATGACGGAGGAGCAGCTCTTTACCCTCTCCGAGGAGGCTAAGGAGATAATGTCCGACATAAAGAGCGACGTCAACATCTACTTCGCAAGCGAACCCGACGTCCTTATAACCGGCACGAACTCCGGCTACATGAAGTACATCTACACCACCGCACTACAGCTACAGGATGAATTCAAGAACGTCCATGTCGAATGCGTTGACGTTTTGAAGAACCCCTCGTTCTTCCGTGAGTTCTATCAGACTGCCGCCACCGACATAGACACCGACTCGGTCGTCATCGAGAGCGGCGGTGAGGTGCGTGTATTTACCGCAGAGGCGTTCTTCAGCTTCAGCGACCTCTCCGACCCCTCGACCGTCTGGGCATACTTCGGCGAAAACAAGATGATGTCCGGTATCATGCAGGTCACGCAGACCGAGCAGCCGATCGTCTCCTTTACGACCGAGCACGGCGAAGACCTCGCAAGTGCCTACTACCTCATGCAGCTCTTCTACGACAACGGCTTCGAGGTCAAGCCCGTGAACCTCGCACAGGAGGAGCTGAGCGCGGACTGTCGTATCCTCGTTATCTACGACCCGATCTACGACTTCGTAGGTGCGGAGGCTGAGGACGATTCCAAGAACGAGATAGAAAAGCTCGACAAGCTCCTCGACAGCTACTCCGCGATCATAGTCTTCGAGTCCCCCGAGAACGTTTCGAACCTCACGAACCTCAACGAGTTCCTCGAGGAATGGGGCATAGCCTACACCGCCGACACCACCATCCGCGACACGGAGCATTCCATGTCCGTTGACGGCTACTCGATAATAGCCGAGTATCAGCGCGACACCCTCGGCGCGTCCATCTACAGTGACCTGAACGCCCTCTCCACTCCCCCGAAGACCATCATCCGCAAGGCTGCACCGATCAACATCCTCTGGGAGTCCGGCGGAGGTCTCAGCGGCTCACGTGACGTTTCCGCAGTCCTCAAGTCCTACTCCTCCGCAGAGCAGATGGAGGGCGGTATCGTTACGGGAAGCGATTCCTACAACCTCGTGACCATCTCTCGTGAGACGAGGATAGTTGACAACGAGTACTACTACTCCTACGTCATGGCGGCAGGCTCTCCGTCCTTTGCAAGCGGAAGCTACCTCGAATCGAACGCCTACGCAAACGATGATATCATTGCGGCGGCGATGAAGGCTATCGGACGTGAGCGTGTGCTGTCGAAGCTCGAGCGCAAGCCGTTCGACGATGACGACATCACGATCACCACAGCCGAGTCGAACCGTTGGACTGTCGCAATGACCACAGTTCTTCCGCTCATCTTCGGTATCGCCGGTGCGGTCGTTATAACAAAGCGTAAGCACAGCTGACACGCCCACCTCTACCTTTCAGAAAGACGTTGTTGAAACATGAAAAAACAGAAACAGCTTATTATAGTCTTCGGCGTTCTGTTCGTTGCCATGCTCATCGTTTACTTTGCCGTGATCCGTCCTCTGACCGCTGTCGAGGACGACGGCACGGTAACGCAGGAGCTTCTTCCGGGTGAGGTACAGGTAACGGCGAAGACCTCGAACATCTACATCTTCGACCCTATCCAGCGTTCGTCCATGCAATCCATCGAGGTGACGAACGAGTACGGCGGCTACAAGGTCTACCGTGACGCCTCCGACACGTTCCAGCTCGAGGGCTGTCCTGGACTGAGCTTTGACCCCGAGATATTCTCGAGTCTTGTCGTATCGACAGGTACTCCGACCGCGATGATGCGTGTTGCCGTCGATCTGACGGACGAGCAGCTCGCGGAATACGGACTTGACGAGCCGCAGGCATCGTGGACCGTCACGACGACCCTCGGTGAGAAATACACCGTATACGTCGGTGACGAGCTCGTCACCGAGGGCGGCTACTACGTAAAGTACGCGGAGCGTGATGCGGCGTACATCGTCAGCACGACCCTTGCGGACACTGTTCTACAGCCCGCAAAGGTGCTGATCAAGCCTCTGCTGACCGCCGGAATGTCGCAGAACGACTACTTCTACGCGGACAACTTCTCCGTTTGGCACGGTAACGAGCTGTTCGTCCACATCAATCGAGTACCGGACGAGGAGAAGCAGAATCCGGATGCGATAACTGAGATAAAGATGACGTATCCCCTGCCGGAGGGTGGCGGAAACGGTGTCTACTACGAGGCGAACGACAATCTGTATTTCCAGATACTGTACAATTTCATTGCGCTCGAGGGTGAGAGCGTCGAATGCTTCATGCCGACCGACGAGCAGCTCGAGGAGTACGGACTTGCAGACCCTGCGTACACGATAGCGTACACCTTTGAGGAATACCAGTTCTTCATCTTCGCCTCCGAGGAGCAGGCAGACGGGACGTTCTACGCGGTCTCGAACCTGTACGGCTACAACATAATCTGCAAGGTCTCGAACGATATGCTGGGCTGGCTGTCCGACGACACGTTTGCGTGGATATTCCCGACGCCGTTCTTTGTAAACATCGCGCAGGTCGCACGTATCACGTTAAAGAACGACAAGGTAGACGTTGACTTCCGTCTGACACACGGTCAGGATGCGAACGCGAACGCAACGCTTGACGTTATCGAGGAAAAGAGCGGCACGTCTATACCGAACGCCGAGGTGAAGAACTTCCGTGAGTACTACAAGACGATGCTCAACATCACGAATCAGGAGTACGCGCTGTTATCGGCAGAGGATCGCGCCGCGCTGATGGAGGATGACAGCCGTCTGGTGCTGACGATGACCTACGAAAACGTTGACGGAGACCAATACGAGTACAAGTTCTACCAGTACTACGCAAGCTCGACAGACAAGCTGAGCACCGGCAAGATATTCGTAGTCGTGAACGGTGTAGGCGAGTTCTACACGACAAACGACCTTGTTGACAAGGTCGTGAACGACACCTCCCGAGTCCTCGACGGTCTCGACATCGACGCCTACGGACACAACTAGCCCACCTGAGGTGGGGCGCGGTCATCGGGGCGGCTGAGCCGCCGAGCATGAATCGGCGCACTTTCAGCTTAGGTTGGAAGCGATCTCACGACAATAAAGTTGGTGCAGATCTTTCTGCTGACGGCTCGTTGTGTGCAGACTGCTTGTTGTCTACAGACTTTATGTCTTATGCAGACTACACCTTTTATGCTCCTACGCGGGGCGGCGCACACGTGAAGCCGAGGTTGAAAGATATCCCACGATGATGTGGAAAAGTGCAGACTTTGGTCTACAGACCTTTTGTAAAGTCAAAGCTTTACGTAATTTCATAAGAAAAGGGAACACCGAGGCGTTCCCTTTCTTTTTTCTTTTACGTGCATTCAGCACAGAATGAGCCGTCAGTAGACAAACTCTGCACAAATAATATTGTCGTGGGATGTCGAACGATCCTCAGCTTCAAGTACGCCGATAACTGCACCAATGATATTGTCGTGGGTTGTCTCCCAATCTCGACTTCACGAACGCCGATGACCGCCTGCGGCGTCACGCCGCCTTAGTTGCCGAGATCGTCTTTGATGAGCTCGAATTTGTCGATCATCTTTTCGAGAAGCTTCTTGGATGCCTTCTCCTTAGTCTTGTACTTCGAAACAAAGTCGGTGGAGTTCGTGTTGATCGCATCGTCAAACGGCCTGAGCAGAATGCCGTTCAGACCGTTCGAAAACGCAAGAGTAAAGCCGTTTCCAAAGTGGTCGTGGATGATGTCGATCATCTGCGCGGTCGTGTTGTCACGAGTATACTTTATCTTGAGAGAGGATTCGTAATACTCCGGTATTACCTGTCTGTAGGTCTCGCGACATAGTACCTCTATGGCAGTGCTTACAAAGTCAAGTCTCTCGTAGGATATGGATACCGGAATGAAGCCAAGCTCCGCTGTGTCGTGCGTCGAGGTGACGTAGTCCTCCTGAAGCTCGTCAAGCTTCGGATACGGAAGGACAGCAAGGTCGATCTCTACATCACGGAAGGTGGCATTCTCAAGAGAACCGAGTCTCTCGTAGCCAAGGAACAGCGAACGTCCCTCAAGGAAGATGTTCTCCGTCTTCGCTTCGTCACCACCGGTCAGCTCGATACCCGAGGCACCGTTGTTGAATATCGCGTTGAGCTTTTCGGTAAGCAGTATGGAACGCTCGTTGTTGACGGCGATCTCCGGATAACCGTCCTCTGTTCTGGTAATGAAGCCCGGGTCGGACGAAATGAGCCACGGGATCAGCGGTCCCCAATACTGGAACGCTACGAAGCCGAACTGGTCGTTCTGATCCTTTACACCGTTGCCGTTCAGGTCAAGATAGCAGTTCTCTACAAGCATCTTGCAGTTGTCAAGCGTCCATTCCTGATTCAGCACCATGTCGTATACTTCCTCGGGATCGCCGTACATATCGGTGTAGGTGTCCTTGTTCATGAGGAGACAGTGCGAACAGCGCAGCATATCGATGAAATAGTCACCTGCCAGTATGAAGCGCATCTTCGAGTTCAGCGAAATGTCGTCCATGAAGTCCCTGTACCACCACGGTGCATCAAAGTTGAAGTTCTTTCCGTTGTTGACATCGTGGAACAGTCCCTCGGGAGTGACCGGCGCGAGTGCGTATATGTCGTTGATGATGAGGTCGTAGGAAGCATCTCCCGACTGGAGAAGCTGACGGACGTGTGATGCAACGTCATTGTAGCCGTAGTCGGCGTGTTCGTACAGTATGTCGATGTTCAGTCGATCCATGACGTCAAGGTTTCTCGCTATGGCTGCGTCGGGCGCAAGGTCACCCGTCAGCTCCTCCGGTCCTTCGATAAGGAAGTTGGAGTTGGTGAGCGTACCTACTTGGTTGACGGAGGTGTATATGGACAGAGCCTCTCCGTCAAAATCAACGTCCGTGAAGGGATCGACGTAGCCCTCGTAATAGGGGTTCGCATCCTCTACTACCTCTTCGACCGTCTCGGCGGAGGGTGTCACGGACTGTGTCGTCTCTTCTACATTTTCTTTGGATTCGGCACAGGCTGTGAATGTCGTTAGAAGCATCAGCAGTGCCAGTACGAGTGAAAGCTGTTTTTTCATGACTTTCTCCTTTATGTAAAGTATTTTTTTGACCTTACCAAAAAGTTTGCGAAAAAGTCTGTAGGCAGGAAACCTCCACAGCTGACTCCATATCAAAGGAGCAATATCAAAATGTCATGGATATCGACTACACTACACACCCATCGTGGGAATATCCTCAGCCTATGCCCTTTCAAACTAAGCTGAAAAACTCCAATATTTACCCAACGGCTGACCCGTCGGTATTGTGTAAAGACCCATCGTGGAATGTTGCCAAAGCACGAACGACCTGTGAGCCTGCGAAAACAGACTCACAGCCGTCCGTGATGAATAAAGCACGGTATAGCTTAGATTAGCAGCTATACAAATAAAGAATTACAGAAAAATATTGTGTCTGTAGACCAAGTCTGCACAAATTACATTGTCGTGGGATATCTTTCAGCCTCAGCTTCAAGTACGCCGATGACTGCTTGCGGTCTCAGACCGCCGCCGATGACTGCTTGCGGCGTCACGCCGCTCAGTTGCCCATTTCGGCTTTCATGTCTTCGAACTTCTCGATCATCTTTTCGAGGAGCTTGTCGGCAACCTTCTCCTTGCTCTTGTGCTTCGAAACGAAGTCGGTAGAGTTAACGGAGATAACGTCACTGAACGTTGCAAGAAGAGTACCGTTCAGACCGTTCGAGAACGCAAGCGCGAAGCCGTTTCCGAAGTGATCGTGGATGATGTCGATCATCTGCGCGGACGTGTTGTCACGAGTGTACTTGATCTTCAGAGAGGACTCGTAGTACTCCGGAAGCACCTGCGTGTAGGTCTCGCGGCAAAGTACCTCAAGTACGGTGCTTACAAAGTCGAGACGCTCGTAGGGGATGGATACCGGAATGAAGCCAAGCTCTGCCGTGTCGTGGGTCGAGGTAACGTAGTCCTCCTGAAGCTCGTCAAGCTTCGGATACGGAAGGACAGCAAGGTCGATCTCTACATCACGGAAGGTGGCATTCTCAAGAGAACCGAGTCTCTCGTAGCCAAGGAACAGCGAACGTCCCTCAAGGAAGATGTTCTCCGTCTTCGCTTCGTCACCACCGGTCAGGTTGATACCTGCCGCGCTGTTGTTAAGTATCGAGTTGAGCTTTTCCGTGAAGGCGATAGCTCGCTCGTTGTTGATCGTGATCTCCGGATAGCCGTCCTCCGTTCTGCGAATGAAGCCCGGGTCGCCCGATACGATCCACGGGATCATCGGTCCCCAATACTCGAACGCTACGTGTCCGTACTGGTCGTTCGGGTCGTGTACGCCGTTGCCGTTCAGGTCGAGGTAGCAGTTCTCCATCAGCATCTTGAAGTTGTCAAGTGTCCACTCCTGATTCAGTACCATCGCATATACGTCCTCGGGGTCTCCGTACATATCGGTGTACATATCCTTGTTCATTACAAGACAGTGCGAGCAGCGGAGCATATCGATGAAGTAGTCTCCCGCAAGCATGAAGCGCATACTGGAGTTGAGCGAAATGTCGCTCATGAAGTCGTCGTACCACCACGGCGCGTCAAAGTTGAAGTTCTGTCCGTTGTAGGCATCGTGGAACAGTCCCTCGGGAGTGATCGGCGCGAGACCGTATATGTCGTTGATTATAAGATCGTAGGAGGCATCGCCCGACTGGAGCAGCTGACGAATGTTCGATGCAACAACGTCATAGGTGTAGTCGGCGTGCTCGTAGAAGATGTTGACGTTCAGTCGATCCATAACGTCAAGGTTTCTCTCGATAGCCGCGTCGGGCGCGAGGTCGCCGGTCAGCTCCTCCGGACCTTCGATAAGGAAGTTCGAGCTCGTAAGCGTACCGCGCTGGTTGACCGAGGTGTAGATGGACAGAGTCTCTCCGTCAAAATCAACGTCCGTAAACGGATCGACATAGCCCTCGTAGTAGGGGTTCGCCTCCTCTACTACCTCTCCGACTGTCTCCGCAGAGGGTGTCGCGGACTGCGTCGTCTCCTCCGTGTTCTCCTTGGATTCGGCACACGCTGTTACGGCGGGTAACAGCATCAGCAGTGCCAGTACGAGTGAAAGCTGCTTTTTCATGACTTTCTCCTTATGGTTTGGGAAATCGATGTATACCTTATGTATTGATTCATTATAGCACACTCCCCCCTGCAATGCAACCCTTTTCGATATATTTTATCGATTTTTCGGCGTTATAGCCAACTTAAAGGTTTGATTTTTTGTACATTTTACTAAAGGCTATTTAATAACTATTTTCGGAAACAGCCTCAAGGTGTGGAAGGCAGAAAAACTGCTTTACAAAGCGAACGAAACGTGCTATGATATAGGCGTAAAAAAGAAGAAACGTCATAGAGGAGGAACACACGATGACGATGAAGGAGAAGATGCAGAACGGTGAGCTGTACCTGTGCGAGGATGCGGAGATACTTGCGGAGCAGAGGGTGTGTCTCGATCGGCTGTACGATTTCAACATGACACGCCCGACGGAGCTTGACAAGCGTACCGCCATGCTAAAGGAGATGTTTGCGGAGATCGGCGAGGAATGCTACATCGAGCCGCCGCTTCACGCGAACTGGGGAGGGCGGCACGTTCATTTCGGCAGAAACGTATACGCGAACTTCAATCTGACGCTGGTAGACGACTCACACATCTACGTTGGTGACGGAACGATGTTCGGTCCGAACGTGGTCATCTCGACGGCAGGACACCCGATACTGCCGGAGCTTCGCGAGCTGGTGTATCAGTTCAATATGCCCGTCCACATTGGTAAGAACTGCTGGCTCGGCGCAGGTGTGCTTGTAATGCCCGGGGTCACGATAGGTGACAACACGGTGATCGGAGCAGGAAGCGTAGTGACGAGGGACATTCCGGCGAACGTAGTGGCGGTCGGCACGCCGTGCCGTGTCGTTCGCGAGATCGGCGAGCGTGACCGCGAGTTCTACTTCAAGGATCGCCGCATCAACTGGGAAGATATCACCTAAGGCGGTCTGAGGCGGTCTGAGACCGCAGACGGACTTCGGCGTTCGTGAAGTTGAAGTTGCAAGATATCCCACGACCATTTTATGTGTGCAGATCTATTGTTACACGCTCTCCTTCCACCGCTAACGCGGTTCCCCTCCCTCCCGGAGGGAGGCTCATTCACGTGTAGCCGAATAATAAAGATATATCACAAAATTTTGTAAAAAGCTCCACTCTTAACACTCCACACTTCTCTATATTCAGGCTGCTAGGGCGTGTTTGAAAAAAGTCAATATGCACAGATAGCGGAGCTTTTTGCG
>CAYSKU010000097.1:0-6361 GCA_964431775.1 uncultured Ruminococcus sp.
TCGCCGTCGTCGCCACAAATGGCGACTGCGACAGCTCCCTCCCGGAGGGAGCCTTATACACGTTAAGCTGTCACGAACAAGTACGACAAAACGCGCCGTCAGCAGACAAACTTGCACCAATAATATTGTCGTGGGATATCTTCCAACCCAAGCTTCACGAACGCCGATCCATGCGCGCAGCCTCAGGCTGCCTGCGGCGTCACGCCGCCCAAGTCTGCACCAAATAATATTGTCGTGGGATCGCTTCCGATCTAAGCTGAAAGTGTGCCGATGACCGCTTGCGGCGTCACGCCGCCCAAGTCTGCACCAATAATATTGTCGTGGGATCGCTTCCGATCTAAGCTGAAAGTGTGCCGATGACCGCCTGCGGCGTCACGCCGCCGATATTGCTATTGCAAATGGGGGGAAAATCTGATATAATCATTGCAATACGTATTGAAAGGGGTGCGAGAGACCTTCCATAACTCTCTCGCCAAGTATTACTATGAATAACGACGTAAAGATCCTCGCTTCCGTCGGCGGTAAGCCGATCACCGAAGCCGACGTTGACATGATGCTCGCTCAGATGGGTCAGAGAGCCTCCGCTTACAATAATCCGCAGGGACGCGCCATGATCCTCGATCAGCTCATCAACCGCCGCCTCTTCCTCATGGATGCTCAGAAGAACCTCTACGAACGTGAGCCTGCCTTCAAGGAACAGCTCACCAAGGTCAAGGAGGAGCTTCTCTCCGGCTACGCCGTTCAAAAGGCTGTAGAACGTGTCCGCGTTACCGACGAGGAGGCTAAAAAGTACTTCGAGGAAAATCCCGACCAGTTCAAGCCCGAGATCACCTTCAACGCAAGCCATATCCTCGTCGAGACCGAGGAAAAAGCCGCAGAGATAGCAGAACAGATCAAAAACGGCGATATCTCCTTCGAGGATGCCGCAATGCAGTACAGCTCCTGCCCCTCCAAGCAGAACGGCGGCTCTCTCGGTGAGTTCGGTCACGGTCAGATGGTACCCGAGTTCGAGGCTGCCTGTGAGGCTCTCGAGGAGGGTGAGCTCTCCGCTCCCGTTCAGACTCAGTTCGGCTGGCATATAATCAAGCTCGTCAAAAAGGGTCTCGGCAAGCAGCTCACCTACAGAGACGTTGCAGATCAGCTCAAGGACGCACTCCTCGGCGAAAAGCAGCAGGCGGCTTACCAGAGCAAGGTAAACCAGCTCAAGCTCCTCTTCCCCGTCGATAAGTATTGATCCCAAAAGATCCACAAGACCGCGCTTTCGGTGGAAAACTGCCGAGGGCGCGGCTGTTTTTACTCCGAAAGCCATTAACAGATACGCATAAAGGGCGTATAATAGTAAGCGTGAGGAGGACAGAACATGAATTGGAATAATATAGCTCGACCTATCTCAGGGAGGTATTCAAAATAAAAAACGCATATCCCGTTATCATGACACAGGGAAAAGAGTTCATCGTGGTATTCGTCCCCGACTTCAATATAAATACACAGGGCAAGGACGTTCCGGAAGCGATAGAGATGGCACGTGATGCGATCGGACTTATGGGGATCGATATGCAGGACGACGGTGAAGCCCTGCCGAAAGCCTCAAGCCTTGCAAGCGTTCAAGCCGAAGCACCGTCCGACAGTGTCGTTTCGCTCGTTGACGTAGATTTCGCGGAATATCGCCGAAAAAACGATATGCGCGCCGTAAAGAAGAACTGTACTATCCCCTCGTGGCTCAACTTTGAAGCAGAGCGGGCAGGCGTGAATTTTTCCGCCGTCCTGCAAGCGGCACTCAAAAAAGAGCTGCATATAACCGAAAGATAAACATCGGCTGCTCCCCCCTCATGAGTCCCTCATCCGGAGGGGCTTTTTTGCTCTGCGGTGGATCTTTTCCGTAAAACCTATTGACAAAGTAGGTTTTATCGTGTATAATATAAACACACCAAAAGAGTATGTTTGATAAACGAAGGTACGCACCGACCGAAGCGGTCGGAGACCGCATCACCCTCGTTGCATATATGAAAGGAGCCGGTACTTCAAATGACTATCTACGCCGACAATGCCGCCACCACCAAAATGAGCCGCACCGCGATAGCCGCGATGCTCCCCTACTTTGATAATATATACGGAAATCCGTCAAGCCTGCACACCGTCGGACAGACGGCGGCAGAGGCACTCGAGGGCTTCCGTGCGACCGTTGCCTCCTCGCTCGGTGCTTCCCCCTCGGAGATATACTTCACCTCCGGCGGAAGTGAGGCTGACAATCAGGCTATACTGACCGCCGCACGTCGGGGTGAGCTGAAGGACAAGCGTCACATCATCTCCTCCGCGTTCGAGCATCACGCGATACTGCATACGTTGAAAAAGCTCGAAAAGCAGGGCTTCGAGGTCGAGCTTCTCGACGTCGGAGAGACCGGAACGATCACCGCAGAGCAGGTCGAGAACGCTATCCGCTTCGACACGTGTCTCGTCACCATCATGTACGCGAACAACGAGATCGGCTCGATAATGCCTGTCGCCGAGATCGGCAGGGTCTGCCGTGAACGCGGCGTCATCTTCCATACGGATGCCGTACAGGCGGCAGGACATCTCCCGATAGATGTTGCGGCACAGAGCATAGATATGCTCTCCCTCTCCGCACACAAGTTCCACGGTCCAAAGGGTGTCGGTGCGCTGTACGTTCGGCGCGGTATACCCGTTGCGACCCTCATCGAGGGGGGCGCACAGGAGCGCGGAAAGCGTGCCGGTACGGAGAACCTCGCCGGTATAGCCGGAATGGCCGCCGCACTGACCGAGGCGACAGCCTCGATGTCGGAGAACACCGCACGTGTCACCGCACTGCGCGACCGTCTTATCGACGGACTTACGAGGATACCCCACTCGATACTGAACGGCGACCCGACAGCTCGTCTCCCGGGAAACGTGAACATCTGCTTCGAGGGTATCGAGGGTGAGAGCCTGCTCCTCCTCCTTGACGAATACGGCATATGCGCCTCGTCCGGCTCGGCGTGTACGTCGGGCTCACTCGACCCGAGTCACGTGCTTCTTGCGATAGGTCGTCCGCACGAGATCGCGCACGGCTCGCTGAGGCTCTCACTCTGTGAGGAGAACACGGACGAGGAGATCGACTTCATGCTCGAAAAGATACCCGAGGTCGTTTCGCGACTGCGCGGTATGTCTCCGCTGTGGCGCGACAAGGTAAACGGTAAAAAGGAATTCTTCATTAAATAATATATACAGGAGATCGACATATGGCATTATACAGTGCAAAGGTAATGGATCACTTCAAGAACCCACGCAACGTCGGTGTTATCGAGGATGCGGACGGTGTCGGTGAGGTCGGCAACGCGACCTGCGGCGACATCATGAAGATATACTTAAAGATAGAGAACGACGTCATAGTTGACGTAAAGTTTGAGACGTTCGGCTGTGGCTCGGCGATAGCCTCAAGCTCCATGGCGACCGAGCTGATAAAGGGAAAGCCCATCTCCGAGGCTATGCAGCTCACCAACCGCGCAGTCGCGGAGGCACTGGACGGACTTCCGAAGCACAAGCTGCACTGCTCTGTCCTCGCGGAGGAGGCGATCAAGGCGGCACTCAAGGACTACTACGACCGAAACGGTATCGAGTACGATCCCTCGGTCTTTCCGGACTGTGAGTCCTGCGGCAGCTGTTCACTGTAATGGGTCAAAACGAGGCTACGATCAACGAAAGACTACAGGATGCGTTAACGCACACGGAGGGATAGATAATATGGGAAGGATATACACATCAGTTGAGCAGCTCATCGGCAATACGCCGCTTCTTGAGCTGACACACATCGAGAAGGCTTACGGACTTGAAGCGCGTCTTCTCGCAAAGGTAGAGGGTATGAATCCGGCAGGCTCGGTCAAGGATCGGGCGGCACTTGAGATGATAGACGATGCAGAGCGTCGCGGAGTCTTAAAGCCGGATTCGGTCATAATAGAGCCGACCTCGGGAAACACCGGCATCGGACTTGCGTGTGTTGCCGTATCACGCGGCTATCGTGCGATCATCGTAATGCCGGACTCCATGTCTGTCGAGAGACGTCAGCTTATGACCGCCTACGGAGCAGAGCTCGTGCTGACCGAGGGACGTCTCGGCATGGCAGGGGCGGTACGCAAGGCGGAGGAGCTTGCCGCCGTCACGCCGAACTCGTTCATCCCGGGACAATTCGAGAATCCGGCGAACGCGGAGGCGCATCGCAAGACGACGGGACCCGAGATCTGGCGTGACACAGACGGAGAGGTAGACGTATTCGTTGCCGGAGTCGGCACGGGCGGCACTATCACGGGAACGGGAAGCTATCTTAAATCGATGAAAGCGGACATTCGTGTAGTTGCGGTCGAGCCTGCATCGTCGCCGCTACTGTCGGGAGGACAGGCGGGGGCGCACGGCATACAGGGTATCGGCGCGAACTTCATACCGAAGCTGCTCGACACGAGCGTTTACGATGAGATAGTGACGGTCGAGAACGAAGCGGCGTTCGAGACGGGACGTATGCTCGGGCGAACGGAGGGCTTTCTTGCCGGTATCAGCTCCGGTGCGGCGTTATGGGCAGCGATAGAGGTAGCGAAGCGTGCGGAGAGCTTCGGCAAGACGATAGTCGTACTTCTGCCCGACACCGGCGATCGCTATCTCTCGACCCCCATGTTTCAAGTCGGCTGCCCCACCTAAGGTGGGGCGCGGTCATCGGCGCACGTGAAGCCGAGATCGAAAGATATCCCACGACCATGTGGAAAAGTGCAGACTTGTCTACAGACTTTTTGTAAAGTCTAAACTTAAAGTATCTACAAATATTTTGTTTTATGCAAACTGCACGTGAGGGAAAAAAGGAAGGGAACGCCGCGGCGTTCCCTTCCTTATAAAATAACTTGCGGTCTGCACGGGACAAGATTTCAGCCGACACCGTGCGGTCTGCACAGGACTCTCTCCCTCTATATACCCTCGCCTTAAAGATAAAACCTCTCCCCTCACCTTATTTTTAAAAATTTATTCTTGACTTTATTCCGTTGAACGTTTATAATAATACTTAGTATGTTTTTAATAATTCCGCAGGTGCGGTCTGGTTACGGACATATCAAAATTAATCATACAGCTCTGATCAAGCGAAAGGTGAAGACCCATGCAAAACAAAGTTCAAAAAATCAAGGGGGGGAACGGGATGATACCAGCCGTTGTTGCATCGATCATTGCCGGGATCGTCTGCCTCGGTGCAGGCTTCCTTGGCGGCGTCGTCTATCGCAAAAAGGTCGCGGAAGCCGAAATAGGCTCTGCCGAAGCACAGGCACGAAAAATTCTTGAGGAAGGTATCAAAGCCGCCGAGTCCAGAAAAAAGGAAGCTCTGCTCGAAGCCAAGGAGGAGATACTCCAGACTAAAAACGAATTCGAGCGTGAGCTGAAGGATCGTCGGAACGAGCTGACCCGTCAAGAACGTCGCGTTACCTCAAAGGAAGAAACTCTCGACCGTAAGATCGAGTCCGCCGAGCGTAAGGACGAGAACCTACAGAAAAAGCTCCGCGAGACCACCGAGCTCAACGAGTCCATCGAAAAGCTCAAGGAGGAACAGTACGAAACTCTGCAAAAGATCGCCGGTATGACCGCCGAGGAGGCTACGGCAAAGCTTATCTCACAGCTCGAGGGCGAGATCAAGCACGAGCAGGCTAAAAAGATAGTCGAGCTTGAGAGCGAATTCAAGGAGGTCGCGGACGAAAAGGCCAAAAACATAGTCGCACTTGCGGTACAGAGATGCGCCGCAGATCACGTTTCCGAAATAACCGTCTCCGTCGTTCCCCTCCCAGGTGAGGAGATGAAGGGACGTATCATCGGACGTGAGGGACGTAACATACGTACCATCGAAACGCTGACCGGTGTCGATCTCATAATCGACGATACTCCGGAGGCGATCACAGTCTCCTGCTTCGACCCCGTCAGACGTGAGATCGCAAGACTTGCACTCGAAAAGCTCATCGCGGACGGTCGTATACATCCCACTCGTATCGAGGAGATGGTCGAAAAGGCACGCCGCGAGGTCGAGGTCTCGATCAAGCAGGCAGGTGAACGCGCCGTATTCGATACGGGAATACACGGTCTGAACTCCGAGCTCGTCAAGCTTCTCGGACGGCTCAAATACCGCACGAGCTACGGTCAGAACGTACTCGGTCATTCCGTTGAGGTCGCGCTCCTCTCCGGTGTCATAGCCGATGAGCTGGGCGTTGACAGCACCGTTGCAAAGAGAGCAGGTCTCCTCCACGATATAGGTAAGGCTCTTACCCAGGAGGTCGAGGGCTCACACGTACAGCTCGGTGTCGAGATCGCACGAAAGTATACGGAATCAAAGGAGAGAATCCACGCC
>CAYSKU010000097.1:6371-8238 GCA_964431775.1 uncultured Ruminococcus sp.
TGACGTTGAGGCACAGTCGATCACCGCGCTGATCGTTCAAGCCGCAGACGCTATCTCAGCCGCAAGACCCGGTGCAAGACGTGAGAATCTCGAAAACTACATCAAGAGACTGAACAAGCTCGAGGAGATCGCGAACGAATTCGAGGGAGTCGAAAAGTCCTTCGCTATTCAGGCAGGACGCGAGATACGCATCATGGTAAAGCCGGAGGTCATCGACGATGACCGTATGGTGATCGTGGCACGTGACATCGTAAAGAAGATCGAGAATGAGCTTGAGTATCCCGGACAGATCAAGGTACACATGATCCGTGAGAGTCGTGCGATCGACTACGCAAAGTGATCGTCGGCAAGCTGAAAACGAAAACACCGCCGAACCGTTCGGCTCTATATACAGACAAAAATAGATGTGTCTTCGTAGGACATCCCTTACCCGAAAGGTAGGGGATGTTTTTTTATCCTTTCAAAAAAGGAACCGGCGCAAGGGAGGCTCGGTTCGTGAGGGATACGTCATCATTTGTGGCAACGACGGCGACAGGCAGACATCGGCGTTCGTGCAGTTGAAATCGGAAAATATCACACGACAATTTTATATGTGTAGATTTATTATAACGCGCTCTCCTTCCCTCCCGGAGGGAGGCTCATTCATGTATAGCTGATGACGAACGAATACGACAAAACGACCCGTCAGCAGACAGATCTGCACCAATAACATTGTCGTGGGATATCTTCCAATTTCAACTGAAAATGCGCCGACTATGCCTGTCGGCTCAGCAGACACAAAAAGCAGACACGAGGAAACGTGTCTGCTTTTTCATGTCGCAAATTGTTCGGTTGGGAATTACTTCTCGATGAGTTCCTTGACCTTGGAGCTCTTGCCGACTCTGTCGCGGAGATAGTAGAGCTTCGCACGGCGAACCTTACCGTGACGGATGACCTCGACCTTAGCTACGTTGGGAGAGTAGAGCGGGAAGGTCTTCTCTACACCTACACCGTATGCAACTCTGCGTACCGTGAAGGTAGAGCCTACACCGCCGCCGTGTCTCGCGATAACGGTACCTTCGAAAAGCTGGATCCTCTCACGAGTGCCTTCCTTGATCTTGTTGTGAACGCGAATGGTGTCACCGACGTTGAACTTGTGGGGGCATTCGCCGATCTGCTCATTTGCAAAAATCTCGAGCTTGTTCATTGTTTTCTTTCTCCAATTTCTCAATTTCTGATATTCGAACGTTCGTGCGGAGCTTCGCAGAGGACCGTCCGCGCTGTACACGATCATTTCGTACCATGCACATACGAATGTTATTATAGCACACACTTCTCCGTTTGGCAAGTGCTTTTTTCGATATTTTTCATTTTTTGCCTCACTCCCTGTCCACTTTTTACATTTTGTTTACATTTTAATTTACTGTAAACTTACGTCGCACGAATTGTAAATTATGCGAAATTCTATTGACAAACACGGATTTCTCTTGACTTTCCTCCGTTTCCGTGATATAATCGTATACTGATATAGCTTCGCCTTTAAGGCGTTTTCTATACTTTATACATTAATTATACGGAGTACTCGCCCAAAACGCCGCTCCGTATAGCCCATGACGAAAAGATCCGAAAACGATTATGAAAGTATTTGGGGACGGGCTTGCAGCAGACGCATGACGCCGCTTCGCACTGACCCATCCCGGAATGGAGTGATAGCTCGATGGTTAAACCTCAAAGAGTAGGAAAAAACATACGAATGAGTTTCTCCAAGATCGATGAGCCGCTTGAGATGCCGAACCTCATCGAGATACAGAAGGAGTCATTCAACTGGTTTCTCGAAAAGGGACTGATGGAGGTCCTTGAAGATGTTTCCCCCATTACGGACTACTCC
>CAYSKU010000097.1:8259-9408 GCA_964431775.1 uncultured Ruminococcus sp.
GTTCATCGACTTGGTCGGTTACTCGCTTGATTCACAGCCCAAGTACCCCGTAGAGGAATGCAAGGATCGTGACGTAAACTACGCCGCTCCCCTCAAGGTGGACGTTCGACTCACCAACAAGCTGACAGGTGAGGTCAAGCAGTCCTCCATCTTCATGGGCGACTTCCCGCTCATGACCGAAAAGGGTACCTTCGTTATCAACGGCGCGGAGCGTGTCATCGTTTCGCAGATCGTCCGTTCCCCCGGCATATATTACGGAAGCTCCATCGACAAATCCGGTAAGCGTCTCTACACCGCGACCGTCATCCCCTATCGCGGCGCATGGCTCGAGTATGAGACAGATGCAGGTGACGTTTTCTACGTCCGTATAGATAAGAACCGTAAGATACCCGTTACCATCCTGATCCGTGCGCTCGGTATCCAGACACGCGACGAGATCGAGGAGGTCTTCGGCACGGAGACCAAGCTCACGAACACCCTCGAAAAGGACGTTTGTGAGGCAAGAGCTCTTGAAAACAAGACCTCCATCCGTGACGAGGCATTAAAGGAGATCTACACGAAGCTCCGTCCCGGTGAGCCTGCGATAGTAGAGTCCGCCGAGATACTGATGAACGGTCTCTTCTTTGACCCCAAGCGTTACGACCTCTACCCCGTCGGTCGTCATAAGTACGACAAGAAGCTCGCCCTCGGTCAGCGTATCGGCGGCTACAAGCTCGCTCGTCCCGTAGTAAGCCCCATCACAGGTGAGATAATCTGTGAGGAGGCCTTCGAGAGCGGTCGTCCGCTCACCAATAAGGAGGCTATGGACATCGAGCGCGCCGGCGTATGTGAGGTATACCTCGAGCTCGAGGATTCGACCGAGGTCAAGGTATTCTCGAACGGCGCGGTCGATCCCGTAGATATCCTCGGCTACAGCCTCGAGGAGTCCGGCGTTGCCGAAAAGTGCCGTCTCGACGTCCTCCTCGACATAATGAACAGCTGCAACGGTGACGAGGAAGCTATACGCCGCGAAGCAAAGCGTCGTATAGCCGAGCTCTGCCCGAAGCATATAACCCGTGAGGATATCCTGTCCTCCATAAACTACCTCCTCACACTCTCCCACGACATCGGTACGGTAGACGATATCGACCACCTCGGAAACCGTCGTCT
>CAYSKU010000098.1:0-9404 GCA_964431775.1 uncultured Ruminococcus sp.
AATAAGCCGTCAGCAGACGATCCTGCACAAATAACATTGTCGTGGGATCTCTTACAATTTTAACTGCAAGTACACCGATGACTGTTTGCAGCCTCAGGCTGCCCGATGACTGCCCGTCGCCTCAGGCGACCGACTCAGACGTCAATAATGACCATGGAGTGGAGGGAGAGACGGTCGAGGGTGTAGGAGAGAACGCCGTTCTCGTACTTGTACGGTATGTCAGCTCCCTCGGGGGCAAGATATACGCGCTCCGGCGTGTGCTCGAGCCTTAACGATACGTGTACATCGTATATCGGAACGATGTCCTCGATCACCTCGATTCCGTTTCCGCGTCTCACGGGAGAAGCGTACAGAAGATGGTTCACCAAACGTCCCTCACTCTCCTGCTCCATCAGCGTTACGATGCCCTGCGCCGGAAGATCGGTCGTGAGCGTCTTCGAATCGCCGAGAAGCTCGTCTATCGTGTGTATCAGCAGAAGCTTCGCTATGATGCTTCCCTTCGTTGCGTATTCGTCGAACAGCTCAGCCGAAAGGTACGCGCCGTCCGCACCGAACGTCGCCGCAGGATACGACCTCGACTTGTCGTTCGGGGCGTGCTGATGCGACGAGAAGTTAAATGTCGTCCGATTGAAGTACGGATCCTCACGCAGGACAGTCACCTCCGCACCCTCGTTCGCCGTTATGTCGTATGCCTGACTGTATATCACGAACGCAGTGCCTCCGAGACACGGCAGCTCGAACTTCGGACGGAAGTATACCGGACGATATGCCGATACACCCGAATACGTGCATCCGAAGTCGAGTGCGAAGCGATCCTCGCCGACCGCCAAGCCGCTCTGACCGGTAGCCAGTACCTTGCCGCCTCGTGCCGTGAACGCACGGAGCGTTTCGGTCAGTGCCTCGTCAAGACGGATACGGTCGGGGAGGATCACGAGCTTGTACTTGTCGAGCGGTGCTTCCGTGTCGATAACGTCAAAGAGGTACTTCCCCTCGAGCATCACACGTACCGCACCTGCATCGGAGTTCGCGCCGCCGTGATGGACGATACGTCCGGTCGAATAGTAGTTCGAGATCGCTTCCTCGGATAAAATGGCGATGTCCGCAACGGACTTTACGTTGTCGAGCCACGGCTCGCGCTCCTCGACCTCGGCGTAAGCCGCACCGATGAGTGCATAGGTCGCCTCGTCCATGTGTCCGTCGGGGTGCAGCTGGTCACCGATCGAGCATTTAGCACCAAACGCGGTGCAAAGAGCCTCCTCGTAACGGAGTGCGTTCGGGTGCTTGTAGCCGCCGAACTCGCCCCACGTGGTGTGAAACTTTCCCGTCATGCCGAGAAAATCCATGCCGAGTGTACGTGAATACGCGGCAGAGAGCGGAAAATGATCGTAGCCCCAGCCGCCTGTCGGGAGAGACTCAAGCTCGAGGTGGGTGTCAACGTCCGCAAGGTCGCGGCGACCTCTGCGGATGTGACCGCTGTTGTGGAACACCGGAAGACCCGGCTTTATGCGGTCTACCGCCTCGCGGATACGTGAGGTGTAGTTTTTGTAGATACGTTCGCCAAGCTCGCGGACGTTCTCGTCATTGTAGGGGTCTTTTCCCTCGTCGAGCAGGGTCTTCACACAGCTCTGACAGTAGCACGTGCGAACGCCGACTATGTCGAGGAAGATACCGTCACAGTCGTACCTGCGGACGACCTCCTCGACCTGCTTGACGAGATAATCGAGGTAGGGCGTGTTCATGCAGAACTCGTGATAGCCGGGCGCGGTCCAGTCTATGCGGTCATCCTTGCCGCGTCTGAGCCATTCGGGGTGACGACGAGCCATTTTTTCGTCGAGACCTGCCGAAAGGTAGACGGGGGTCTTCACGCCGATCTCGTGAGCCGCCTCGATCTGTGCGCCGAGAAGGTCGAAATCGAGACCCGGGTGTATCTCGTTAGCCTCACTCGGGTGGTATGCCCAGCCGTGATGGCACTTCGAGAAGACGGTGATGGAATTGACGTGACCGAGCTTCAGTGCGGACTGAAACTGCTCCTTCGAGAATTCGCTTCCGATCCTCGGGATCTTCTCACTTGTGTGGAAGTCGAGATGGACTTGTCTGAAATTCATTGAAAGCACTCCGTTCGAAAATGATGTGCCGCGTCACACGATACACGGTGCGCGGTTATGTCTTCAGATCAACCGATCATACTGTTGTGGGTAAATTCGTACCAAAACTATATCCTCGTGGGATATCGTGCAGTCTAAGCCTAAAGTGCGCCGATGACCGCCTGTCGGCTCAGCCGCCCACCATCGTGGGATATCTTTAAGTCTAAACTTAAAGTGCGCCGATGCCTGCCTGTCGGCTCAGCCGACTGCCTTCCCAGTCGTCGTCGGGTTCGACGCCGAGGAGGGAGGCGATGGTCGGGGCGATATCCTTGATGCTGACGTTTTCAAGCTCACGTCCGGCTTCGAAGGACGGACCTCTGAAGAATACCGGTATCTTCATGTCCTCGGGCGCGGTCGTGCCGTGGCTTCTGTCGTGACCGCCGTGATCGGCTGTGATGATAACGTTCCAGTCGTCGGGGATGACGGACAATGCGCGATCGACCTTGCTCCAGGACTCACGCATTGCTGCGAGGTATTGCTCGGACATCCAGCCGTAGCCGTGTCCGGCTTCGTCGGTCAGACCGAGGTAGAGGAACGTGAAATCGGGCTTGTACTTCGGCACGTATTCGCAGAAATGGTCGCAGACGTGCGAATCTGCCGCGCTGTAGGACTCCGCGTGACCGGAGCAGAAGCAGGCGTAGGCGAGGGAGTCGGGTCTGGTGAGGTCGCGCAGCTCCTCCCACGTGTAGAATATGGCGCATCTCTTTTTCGCCTGCTTGAGGACTTCGCAGAGACCGCGTATCGGGCGCACCTGCGGAACGTAGGTGTTCGTGGTTATGCCGTGCCTCTGCGGATCGACACTGTGGAACAGCGACATATGGCACGGGAGCGTTACCGAGGGGAATACCGTCTCGGCAGAGAGCGAGTAGCTTGACGTTTTTTTGAGCTCCTCTACGGTGGCTATGCCGTCGAGCGAGTCGGGACGCATACCGTCGAGCAGGATGAGAACCGTATTATTCATAATTTTCCTCCGAACGAAAATTTACTATCCCCATTTTATCACACTCCCTCCCCCTTGTCAACCCGCCCGAGCCGGTCGGTCGGCTGAGCCGACAAACAGTCATCGGCGTACTTTCAGTTTAGAGCGTAAGATATCACACGATGGTAGGGTCAGGGCAGATTTGATTTCAACATCCGGTCGACTGAGCCGACAAACAGTCATCGGCGTACTTTCAGTTTAAAGCGTAAGACATCCCACGACGGTAGGGTCAGGGCAGATTTGATTTCAACATCCGGTCGGCTGAGCCGACAAACAGTCATCGGCGTACTTTCAGTTTAGAGCGTAAGATATCTCACGACAATATCATATGTGCAGCTTTGGTCTGCGGACGGCTATTTTGTCGTATTCGTTCGTGTCGGCGTGTCTCCGCAGACATGAATCGTGACGGCTGAGCGTTTTTGAAAGGAGCAAGCCATTTTTGTATAAGTAGAATAATATGAGAAAATACTGTCACTCCATATATTTTCTCACTCCACTTCCCTCACCACAACGTACACCCCAAGCAGTACCCACGGAAGTCCGACTCCGGAGCGGAGTGCAAGACGCAGTATCAAGCACCACAGCACCAGCGCGGTCGTGACCGAGACGGCATGGCACACCGTCTCCGCACGCTCCGGCGGCATGAGGCACGAGAGCAGACACCGCAGTGCGCCGCCTCCGTCAAGTCCCTCTATCGGAAGCAGGTTCAGTGCTGTCAGCACGACAGATGCTCCGGCAAAGTACGCCGCCGGATCCCCGAAGAGCCACGATCCCACCAGAGCCGCGACTATCCCGAACGCACCTCCGGCAAGGTGAACGCACAGCTCACGCCGATACGTCACTCTTGAAAAGTCGAACGTCATGACCGCGCCGCACAGGCGAAGCTGTAGCCCCGAAAACGGCACGTGCAGCAGTGCGGCACACGTGACGTGTCCCAGCTCGTGAAGGACGGCGGCAAGGAGCAGAAGAAATGTCCGCACGTTCAGCCGTTCCCCGAGATGAGTCCTGCGAAAAGCTCACCGATGTAGTCGTAAAAGCTCCACTCCTCGACCTCTGCGGAGGACGGTCGTTCAAGCTCCTCCCTTTCGCACTCACCGACGACCGCGCTGCTCATCACAGTGACCGTCTCGTTTGAGGTCTTTGGCGGAACGTACAGCATAGACACCGCCAGAGCGACACACACGACCGTCTGTCCGAGCATAAGCCCCGATGAAGCGGTAGTCGAGGTGGTAGGCGGAACGTCTGCGGCAGTATCACGAGAGCGGCGCGACTCACGCACGGTACGCGAACGCCCGATAGTCAGTTTTGACATATAGAACCCCCCTGTCGCCCGAGACGACGCGCATGGATCGGCGTTATTTCAGTCGGATAATAAGCGATCCCACGATGGTATAGTAAAACGAGCTGTCAGAGCTGTCGGCAGATAGCTCCGCACCCATGATATTGCTGTGGGAGCTCCGACAACTATTCACCTTTTTTGACTATTTCCGTGCTTTTTTCTTCCATCGGTTGACATTGACCGCCGTTATATAATATAATATAAAGTAAACACATTCATATTCTATTACGTGATCGGAGGAATTATGCCAAACGATATTACCCCCCATCGCTCCGCACTCACCGCCCTCGAGCGTCAGCAGATCTCCGGCTCGATACCTGCCGTCTTCTGGATGAGCGGTCTCTCCGGCTCGGGCAAATCGACGATCGCCGTGCAGTTCGAGAAGCGCATGACCGAGGAGGGTCACGCCGCGTTCATGATAGACGGCGACACTGTCCGCAGTGGTCTTTGCAGTGGTCTCGGCTTCTCGGTCGAGGATCGTCACGAGAACCTGCGCCGTATCGCCCACCTTGCACGTACCATAGCCGAGTCCGGTCAGACGGTCGTCGTATGCACTATATCCCCCGACCGTGAGTCACGTGAGACCGCACGAGAGGTGATCGGCGATTCTGCCGACTTTTTCGAGGTCTACGTAAAGGCATCCCTCGAGGTCTGCGCCTCCCGAGACCCATAGGGTCTCTACAAGCGTGCGTTTGCCGGTGAGCTACAGAGCTTCACGGGCGTTTCCGCGCCCTACGAGCCTCCGGTCGATGCGGACATCGTTCTCGACACCGTCTCAAGCACCGCCGAGGAATGTGCGGAGCAGCTCGTTCGTGCCGCGCTCGACAACATCTACAAGCCGCGGCAGCTCGTTCGCGGAATGCTCGAGGCAGCGTGTCTCGCGTCCGACAGGATAACGGAGATATATAACGGACGGTATGACGTTTCCTTTAAGGAGGACTCGTCCCCTCTCACGACCGCCGACACTGCCTCAAACGAGGTACTTGTCTCGTATCTTGGCAGTCACTTTCCGAATTACGACATACTCTCCGAGGAGGCATCGTCCGAGGTCGATATTCACGGCATACCGAAGCGGATACTGCACAACGCAGGGGTATTCATCATCGATCCGCTTGACGGCACGAAGGAATTCATCTCCCGAAACGGTGAGTTTTGCGTATCCATCGGCTTTGCCTCACGTCACCGTGTCATGGCAGGAGCTATAGCAGTTCCGGCGAAGAGGCTCTTATACTACGCCTTTGAGGGGTGTGGTGCTTACAAGGTGACGTTTGACGACATACCTTCCGACGTATTTGACGAGACGAAGCGCATACACGTATCGAGTAGGCGCGGTACCTCGGATACCGACCGACTGATCGTCACGGCGAGCCGTTCGCACGGTGACGCGGAGACCGAGGCACTGCTCGACTCCAACGCCGATCGGATAGGTGAGGTCATAACGGCAGGAAGCTGCCTAAAGGGCTGTCTCATCGCTGAGGGAGCTGCCGACGTTCACTATCGGTTCGGCTCGTTCATGAAGGAATGGGACACTGCCGCCATGCAGGTGATCTGTGAGGAAGCCGGCGGCATCTACCGTGACGGTAACGGACGTGCAGTTCCCGCGAACCGTGCAGACCCCGTCAATCGCGGCGGCTTCGTCATACTGAACTCCGAGGATTCTGCACTGTCTGTCGGTCAAGGCAGACAGAACAACAAAGCAAAATAAGATCAATCAATAAATCACACCAAAGGATAAGCCTATGTACAGTCATCTTGATATGCTGGAATCACGCAGTATACACATTCTGCGCGAATCGTATTCGGCATTTAAAAACCTATGTATGCTGTGGTCGATAGGAAAGGACAGCACCGTTCTGCTCTGTCTTGCGCGCAAGGCGTTCTACGGTCACGTTCCGTTTCCGCTCGTTCATGTGGATACGCACTACAAGATACCCGAAATGATCGAGTACCGCGACCGTCTTGCGATGGAGTGGAATCTCGACATGATCTACGGAGAGAACCGCGAGGCACTCGACAAGAAGGAGACGTTCCCCGACGGAAACGCGACTCGTATAGAATGCTGTCGCAAGCTGAAGACGACCGCGCTTGCGAACACGCTTTCGGGCGAATGGCCGCGCTATCGTCTGAATCACGAGACGGGGCTATACGAAAGGGACGAGGATCGCGAGCCGTTCACGGGAGTGATAGTCGGTGTTCGTGCCGACGAGGAAGGAAGCCGTTCTAAGGAGCGATATTTCAGTCCCCGTGACAAGCACAACGACTGGGATGCAGACGACCAGCCGCCGGAGTTTTGGGGTCAGTACAAGACCGACTTTGCGCCGGGTACGCACGTCCGCATACATCCGCTCTTAGACTGGACGGAGGTCGATATCTGGGAGTACATACGTCGTGAGGGAGTTCCGGTAGTATCGCTGTATTTCGACCGTGGTGACGGAAAGCGTTACCGTTCGCTCGGCTGTTGGCCCTGCACAAAGCCGGTCGATTCTACGGCGAAGGATCTCGACGACATAATCGAGGAGCTGAAGTCCGGCAAGTTTGCACGTATCGCCGAGCGCAGCGGACGTGAGCAGGACAAGGAAGACGGTGGCGGTCTCGAAGAGCTCCGCCGTGACGGATACATGTAAGCCGGTCGGCTGAGCCGACAGGCAGGCATCGGCGCACTTTCAGTTTAGATCGAAGGATATCCCACGATGATATAGTCGGGTGCAGGGGTGGTCTACAGACACTATATTTTGGCGTATATCTTGACTATATAGCTGCACGTAAAAAAAGGCTCCCTCCGGGAGGGAGCTGTAGCGGTCGCCATTTGTGGCGACGGTGACTGAAGGAGAGTGCGTTACAATAAAAACGTACGCGGCTCACTTTGTAACAGCTGACTCTCCCCCAACTCGTATGCACTTGCGGTTGTTTGGCAATTTGTATCGCTTCACGGCTGTGCATGAACGAAACGTTTTTTTATCGCGGTCAGCGGTACGTCTACTCCACTACTTCGCCGAAATGAACGTATCGGGAGAATTCTATAGGTTGCAGCTTCAAGAACGAGGGATAGTCCGGAGAGGGAATGCCAGACACGTAGTGTCTGAACCGGTCGCCGAGAGTCAAGGGAGGCTCGCGAATCGAGCCTCCCTTGCGTGCGCCCCTCGCAGGGGCATAAAATCGGTTGGAAACGCCGCGCGTTTCCAATCTTTTACAGGAGTTTTGACATGAACGATAAACAGCACATGAATATAGTCGTGGCGGGACACGTCGATCACGGTAAGAGTACCGTGATCGGTCGTCTGCTTGCGGACACGCACACCCTCCCCGACGGCAAGATAGAAAGCATACGTGAGCTTTGCCGAAAGAACAGCAAGCCGTTCGAGTACGCCTTTCTTCTCGATGCGTTGAAGGACGAGCGTTCACAGGGTATCACCATCGATACCGCACGCTGCTTCTTCGAGACCGAGCTTCGTAAATACATAATAATCGATGCGCCCGGACACATAGAATTCCTCAAGAACATGATAACCGGTGCCTCTCGTGCCGATGCCGCGCTTCTCGTCATCGATGCGGCTGAGGGTATCTGTGAGAACTCGCGCCGTCACGGCTATATGCTCGAGATGCTCGGCATAACCCAGATAGCCGTTCTCGTAAACAAGATAGACCTTGTAGACTACGACAAGTCTGTCTATGACGATATCTGCGCCGGCTACACGGAATTTCTGCACTCTATCGGTATCACTCCGGCGGCGTTCATACCGGTCTCCGCGATGGAGGGTGACAATATCGCCTCCCACTCCGACAACACACCTTGGTACGACGGCGGTACTGTTCTCGAGCAGCTCGACCTCTTCGAGGGCGGCGGCACTGCGGACGACAAGCCGTTCCGTATGCCTGTCGAGGACGTTTACAAGTTCACCGAGGGTGGTGACGACCGACGTATAATCGCCGGAATGTGTGAGTCGGGTTCTCTCCGTCGGGGAGATCACGTCATATTCTATCCCTCGAAGAAGACGACAGTCGTAAAGAACCTTGAGGAATGGTTCATGGATCCCTCCGCGCACGAAGCACCGGTCGAATTTCGCAAAGGCAAGTCGTGTGGCTTTACGACGGAGACACAGATATACGTTCACAGAGGTGAGATCGCGTGTCGCGAGGACGAGGCACCGCCGGTCGTAGGCAGACATTTCCGTGCAAGTATGTTCTGGCTCGGACGTACTCCTCTCACGGTAGGTCACGAGTACATACTCAAGTCCTGCACGGCGAAGATAACCTGTCGTATCTCGAAGATACACAGCACTCTTGACGCCTCCACACTGGGAAAGGTCATCTCCCCCGACCACGCGAACAAGAACGACATTGCGGACTGCGAGATCGAATGTGAGCGCGACATAGCGTTTGACATAGGCGCGACTGTTCCGGAGACGGGACGCTTCGTCATCGTTGACGATTACGAGATATCGGGTGGCGGTATCATCACGGAGGCACTTTCCGACACTGCCGAGCTGAAGCGCGGCTCTGCGGTAACGCCGAACGAACGTGCGAAGTATCTCGGGCAGAAGCCGCTTACGGTGGGAGTCACCGATGCGGACTACGGAAAGGCACTTGAAAGAGCGTTATTCGATGAGGAGCGTCTGCCGTACTTTGCGTCGCACCTGTCCGACGAGCAGCTACAGGCACTGACCGGTGCGGGGCTTATCGTCATCACTCTCGGCGACGGTGAATACAACACTACCGGCGACCTTGCAGACGACGTCCGCGAGATCCTCCTTCGCAGTGAAAACATCCTCGAGGTCGGCTGAGCCGACAGGCAGTCATCGGCGTTCGTGAAGTTGAAATTGCAAGAGATCTCACGACAATGTAATTGGTGCAAATTTGTCTGCTGACCGGTCGGCTGAGGCAGCCTGAGGTCGGCTGAGCCGACAGGCAGTCATCGGGTCGCCTGAGGCGACGGGCAGTCATC
>CAYSKU010000099.1:0-9329 GCA_964431775.1 uncultured Ruminococcus sp.
GCAGACCAACCCTGCACCAAATAATATTGTCGTGGGATATCTTTCAATCTAAACTGAACTAACGCCGATCCATGCCTGTCGCCTCAGGCTGCTCAGCAGACCAACCCTGCACCAAATAATATTGTCGTGGGATATCTTTCAATCTAAACTTAACTAACGCCGATCCATGCCTGTCGCCTCAGGCGACCCGACTTGGTTATTCTCTCGTATCGCGGACCGATCATGGTGCGCGATCGGGTCAATAATATACTCCATATTTTTTCAACAAAGGAGACCTATCATGAAAAAGATCGTTTCTCTCATCCTCGCGGGCGTTCTCGCCCTTGCGACCTTCACAGCCTGCTCCTCGTCTGACGATAAGACCGTCACCGTCGCAGCAAGCACCGCTCCTCACGCCGAGATACTCGAGCAGTGCAAGGAGGCTATGGCTAAAAAGGGCTATACCCTCGATATCCGTGTAATGGACGACTACGTTACCCCGAACGTCGCTACCGACGACGGTGACGTCGATGCCAACTACTTCCAGCATCAGCCCTACCTCGATCAGTTCAACGCCGAAAAGGGTACTAAGCTCGTCACCGTCGCAAAGGTACACTACGAACCCTACGGTATCTACGCCGGAACGTGCGACTCCCTCGAGGCTCTGCCGGACGGCGCAGTCGTCGCAGTCCCGAACGATGCAACGAACGAGGCTCGTGCGCTCCTCCTCCTTGAGGCGAACGGTCTCATCACCCTCGCCGACGGTGCAGGTCTGACCGCTACGAAGAACGATATCACCGACAACCCGAAGAACCTCGATATCCGTGAGATGGAAGCCGCTCTCCTTCCGACTGTCCTTGACGAGGTCGCCTTCGCCGTCATCAACGGTAACTACGCTATCAGCTCCGGTCTCAAGGTCGCAGACGCTCTCGCAGTTGAGGATGCAGCCTCCGAAGCCGCTCAGACCTACGCAAACGTCCTTGTCGTAAAGGAGGGTAACGAGGCTCTCGACAAGATAAAGGCTCTCGTCGAGGTGCTTCAGAGCGATGCTGTACGTACCTACATCAACGATACCTACGCAGGTGCCGTAGTGCCGATATTCTGATAAGCCTATCGGGACAAACAAAAATATCGGGGTCTCCCCCGATATTTTTTTGCCTGTACGCTTACTTCTTTACCTCGAGCAGAGGCTTCAGGTACTGCTCGCGGCGTGACTTCAGCTCGCTTACGTAGCTGTGGTCCGTCTCCTCGTGGAGATCGCGTATATAGTCGTGATGGTTCTGACGTATCTGCGGATCGTTCTTCGAAAGCTGTAGTATCGCGACACTGGAGCACTGGTCGGAGGCTCTTTCGAGATACGTGAGGGTCTCGATGAAGACGATACCCGAGTTGACCGTGCATTCGCCTGTTTTGAGTCGGTTTATGTGGCTGTCGCGGAGGTACTGTACCATGTCGTCTATGACCTCCTCGAGAGGCTCGACGCGGCGCGCCTTTTCGTCATCGTTCTCGAGGAAGGCGGAGACCGCCATGTCGATTATCTCACTGACCGCGCTGAACAGTATCTCAAGCTCCTGCGTTGCGGTATGTGAGAAGACGACCTGCTCCCTCTTGATGCGCTCCGCAAACTCGTTTATGTTGGTCGCGTAGTCACCGATACGCTCGAAGTCGGTGGTGGTCTGAACGAGGATGTTTATATCCTCTCCCTGCTCGTCCGACTGAACGGTCTTCGAAAGACCTACAAGGAAGTTTTCAACAGTATCGGTAAATTCGTCAAGACGTTCCTCACGTGTGTTGATACCGACCGATACCTCCTCACTGTACGCCTCGAGCTGCTTTATACTGTCGCTGAAATTCTGATGCGCGAGACGTCCCATAACGCCGATGGCGTTCGTTGCCTCGGAGAGCGCGATCTTCGGAACGACGTAGAGCTTGTCGTTGAGGGTGTGCAGAGCGGCGTAATCGTCGGTCTGCTCCGCTTCACGGTCAGGCTTGATGATGAGGTAGGTCAGCTTTACGAGAAGACCCGTGAACGGAAGAAGAAGTATCGCCGTAACGAGGTTGAACACGGTCTGGAAGTTCGCGATATCGCCGCTATCGACGATCTTTCCCCAAAAATCGGGGAAAAGTCCTGCCGCCTTTGCAACGGTCAGAGCGATCATGAAGATGACAGTTCCGATGATATTGAAGACGATATGCGCGATACCGGTTCTCTTTGCGTCCTTTGACGAGCCGATGGAGCAGACCATCGCGGTCGTTACGCACGTACCGAGGTTTATACCCATGATTATCGGATAGACGAGGTTCATCGTCATAACGCCTGTCGCGGAGAGAGCCTGTAGCATACCGACCATTGCGGAGGAGGACTGTACTATCATTGTAAATACAAGTCCTGCGATGATACCGACGATCGGCACATCCGAGAGACCGCTGAGAACGTCTACGAACAGCTGAGACTCGGAGAGCGGCTCGACCGAGGCGGTCATATTCATAAGTCCGGTAAAGAGAACGCCGAAGCCTGCGAATATCTCACCGACCGGCTTGCTGTTTCCCTTTTTGACGAACATGATAAGTATGATACCGACTATCGTTGCGATGGGCGCGAGGGTATCCGGCTTAAAGAAATTGAGGATGATGCTCCCACTCGAGTCGATATCCATAAGACGTATGATCTGCGCGGTGACGGTCGTACCGATGTTCGCGCCGAGTACGATGGAGACGGCTTGCTTTAGGTTAAGTATTCCGGCGGTAATGAGACCGACCGCGATGACGATAGTCGCCGTTGACGACTGTATCACGGCGGTGACGAGAGTACCTGTCAGAACGCCCATGAAGGCGTTTGACGTTACCTTTTCGAGTACGCGCTTCAGTGCAGTACCCGATGCGTTCTTCAAGCCGTCGCTCATGACCTCCATGCCGTAGAGGAACATGGCAAGTCCACCGAGGAGGGTGATGATCGAAAAGATGTCCATAAAAACTCCTGTGATGCCGAAATGCGGCGTGTCCGATCAAGCTACCACCCGATGGTGCGGGACTGTGTCAAGTGTCTGCACCGTTCGGATGATCGGTCCGTCATTTCGAAAGATTAAAGATAAATAATATTTGACCGATAATAAATATATCAAATTCGTCATCAAATAAACAGGTAAATAATTTAAATAAATGTTAAATAACTATGAATCCTTTACAATTCGGTCAAAAAACAGCCACAAATTATCACGAGTACGTGACTATCTGTGGCTGTTTTGTAAGATAACGTAATATTATGTCGATCTATAGGTGACGGACTGTGTTGAGGCGGAGGTCAGCAATTACCCTTTTTGCCGTTGCAGGAGCAGGGGTCGTTCTCGGGGGACTTCACGCCGAGGACGAAGGATTCGCAGTCGGTACACTGCGAGACCGTGGGATCCTTCTCGTGCGTACCGACAGAGATACGCTCAAGCGAACAGAAATTACAGCCGCAGGCATGATTCGCGCACTGCGTGACGGTACAGGCGATAGAGCGGTTCGGTCTTTTTTCTTCCATTTACAGACACCATCCTTGATCTGATTCGGAGGACGCTCGGTCACGTCCTCCGCAGATAGTATTGCCAATAGAGATCAAGAATATACACATTGGGTCGGCTGACGGCGACAGGCATAGTCGGCACACGTGCAGTTTAGATCGGAAGATATCCCACGACAATTTTATATGTGCAGATCTATTGTAACACGCTCTCCTTCAGTCTCTGCACAAATAACGTTGTCGTGGGTCATCTTTCAATCTTAGCTTCACGAACGCCGACTATGCGCGCAGCCTCAGGCTGCTTGACAGGTGGAGGGAGATGTGGTATCATACGAGGGAGATGACATGATAATGTAATGTTGACAGAATGTCAGACTAGGTGCTGTTTGAAAAATAAGGAGATATGTACAGGAGCGAGAGATTTTTGTGATAGACAAAGAATTTTTCCGCAGGAATACTTCGTATTTCAAGGGGAAATTCTGAAGTATGGCGCAAAAAGCTCCGCTATCTGTGCGTATTGACTTTTTTCAAACACGCCCTATATGGAATAAAGGAGCTGCTATGAGTAATTCCGATACTGTAAGGCAAGGGCGCGTACCGGGCGCAGACCTGCTCCGTATCGTCACTATGCTGATGATACTTACGAGCCACTTTTTCGTCCACGGCGGTGTCCTCGGTCGCCTGTCACCAAGTAAGCCGTACTTCTATATCTGCTGGATCATCGAGGCGTTATGCTACGTCATGGTGAACTGCTACGCCCTCACCACCGGCTACTTCCAAAGTCAGACGAGCTTCAAGCTTAAAAAGCTCCTCCTCCTTTGGGGACAGATCGTCTTCTGGTCGGGCGGTGCGTATGTGATACTCGTGCTCTGCGGAAAAATATCGTTCTCCCTCTCCGCACTCGTTGACGCCTTCATGCCGGTCACTATGCAAAGGTACTGGTTCGTGACCGCCTACGTCATCCTCTACGCTATCTCTCCACTGCTCAACTTCGCGATACAAAAAATGTCACAGCGCGAACACGCCGTCTGCCTCGCCGTACTGTGCGGTGTCTTCGTCGTGTTCCGTAACCTCACCTATTGGAGCGACTTCGCAAACCTCCACGGCGGCTATTCGTGGGCTTCTCTCGCCGTATTCTATATGCTCGGTGCATACCTGCGTCTCTATCCGCCGCACTTCAAGCACCCTCTCCTCTGCTATGTCGCACTCTCCCTCGTGACCGCCGCATCACGTATCCTGCTGACTATCCTGTACTATCGCTTCGAGTTCGACAGCTCGTATCTCAAAATATTCATGCAATATAATTCTATACCTGTCGTTGCCGCCTCGGTGTGCCTGTTCGCGTTCTTCGTAGACCTCGACATCCGCGCCCGCGTTCCGCTCTCACTGATCGGCTTCTTCGCACCGGCAACGTTCGGTGTCTACCTCATCCACGAGCAGCTCGAGGTGAAGGAGCTTATCTGGAAGCTGACCGCGCCCTCGCGCTACATCCGCTCCCCTCTCCTGCTTCCCTACCTGCTTCTGACCGTCCTCGTTCTCTTTACGGTGTGCGCTCTGCTCGACAAGCTTCGTCACCGTCTCTCGCTCCTGCTCCATGTCCCACAGCTCTTCGGAGTGGTGTCAGACCGACTTACCTCCCTGCTCGCAAAAGCCTTCGACAGGCTCTACGACAAAAAGTCTTCATTATCATATAGCGACACATCGGAGTCTCCCGACAGAACGCCTGACTCCGCAGAAGATGAGGGATGACATGGCAGAGCTTACCTTTCGCTCACCCTCTCTGTCAGACCGTGCATCGGTCTGCGGCTATCGTGCGGAGCTGCTCTCGCACAGGTTCGAGGGAGACCTCGACCCCTTTGACGGCTCTGCCGGTCTCGGGAGCTTCGACCGCTTTGACGAATGGCTGAAGCGTGTCCGTCTTCTCTCGTCGGAGCGTGCTATACGTCACGGCTTCTACAAGACCGACGTCCGCCTTTGCTACTGCGGCGACCGACTTGTCGGTATCCTCAACGCACGTCTCACGGACGAGCCGTTTTTACGTTTGTACGCAGGTCATATCGGCTACAACGTCAGACCGTCCGAGAGAGGACACGGCTTCGGTCGTGCCTGTGCGTTCGAGGCTCTGCGACTGTGCCGTGCGGCAGGTGTAGAGACTCCCGTAATATGCACCGACCCCGACAATCTCGCCTCACGGCGCACTGCGGAGTCGGTGGGCTTTTTGTACGTCGGTCTCGAAACCACCGAAAACGGCATCACGGTCGCAAGGCACGTCTATTCGCCGCGCTCGCCGAGCGTATCACTTCTTCCGTAGAGGTAGTCCGTGACGAGCGACAGCTCACCCTCGTCTGTTACGGGGAACGGACACCATGCCGCAGAAGCGTCATACGTCCTGCATGGGGTCAGGGTGTACTCGACACCGTTCAGCTCTCCGTCAAGCGTTTTCAGCTCGACCCCGAGTACGAGCGTGTACTGCTCGGGATATTTTGTACGTCCGTCAAGGAGCGCACCGAGGGAATACACGATAAGGCTGTCTCCCCACTCCTCGACCTGTCCGACCCTTACGGTATCGGTGGCGACTACGACATCCGCACCTCCGTCCGCAAACGAGCGCAGGATATCGCGCCGTGCTTCCGCCGACATAGTGTTCTCGTCCTCGGGAAGGACTATGTATACCGCCGTATAGTCGTGTGCCGCGCCTGTAGAGGACAGCCACGCAAGCACGCCCTCCGCATCGGTCTCATCATCGACATATCTTTCGTAAAGCGCGATCGATATGTCGTTTTTTTCATAATATAACGCCTTACCGTGGTCGCCCCAGAGGATATCCGCAGACTCAAGCGCGGCTTTGGTATCGGAATACCCCGTCTCACCGTAGTCCCACGTATGGAAGGCGTGAAGCGCGACTGCCTCGACCCCACCCTCGCCGAATATACGTGCGGCGTTTGACGGTGCGCGATACCATTCGGTCGTGCCGCGCTCTGCCGGAGAGAGGTCGTTATCGCTGAGGACGGTATTGCACAGGACAAACGTAAAGTCGTCATTATCGAAAAGGTCGCACATACGGTCGAGGAAATAGGCTTCGCCGGACTCGGAGAAAAGTGCGTTGAACGTTCCGTAGGAGTCACTGCCGAGCATCGAGCCTACCGTACAGCTTCCGCCGAAGGTGAGGTAGACCGGAGCATAGGCATCCTCGGGCATAGGAGAAGCCGAGAGCGGCACGTCCTCCTCCTCGACAGGTGAGGTCTCGTTTGGCGTGATAGGCGCGGTGTAGCTTGCGTCCGAGCCGAGGACGGTCGCAAGGGTGATAGCACCGGCGGTCATGGAGACCGACAGAATGCAGAACAGCACACGTTTTACGATATTTTTTTCTACAGTATTCATGATATCCGCTCCATAATACATAATTCCGTAAACACTTATTCATTTTACCATAATATATGCAATAATTCAATACTTTCGCGCAAAAAGGTGCGGCGTAACGCCGCGGACGGTCATCGGGCAGCCTGAGGCTGCGCGCATGAATCGGCGTTCGTTTAGTCTAAATCGGAAGATATCCCACAACAATGTTATTGGTGCAGACTTGTCTGCTGACAAGACGACTTAGCTGAACGTGAATGAGCCTCCCTCCGGGAGGGGGACCGCGCAAGCGGTGGAGGGAGAGTGCGTTATAATAGATCTGCACAAACTTCACCCTCGTGGGATATCGTGCGTCCCAAACCGCAAGTGCGCCGATGTCTGTTCGGCGGCTCAGCCGCCTCGTGGGATATCGTGCGCCCAAAACTGCACGAACGCCGATGTCTGTCTGCGGTCTCAGACCGCTGCCCGACACATTCTACTGCCCTCGCGCATATTCTGTACCAAGGGAGAGTGCTACGCACGTTCCCGAATCTCTAAAGATCAGGGGATAGAAATATGCCAGATAACATAAAGGTCGGTATCCTCGGCGGCGACAGACGACAGCTCGTTACCGCCGAATGCCTCTCCGCTTCCTACGAATGCGCCGTTTGGGGCTTCGCCGCCGTATATGATACAGATGACGAGCATTACCTCCGCGATACGGTGCGCTGTGCAGACCCCGACTCGGCTGTCAAATGCTCCAACGCCGTCATCCTCCCTCTTCCGGTGAGCCGTGACGGTATCCGCCTCAGCTGTCCTCTCGCCGTTCGCGGTGACAACGCAGAGCTGCCCGAGATCCGTCTGCTGAGTATCTGCGAAAAAATGCCGCACGGCTCTCTCCTCCTCGGCGGTCTCATACCTCCGCTCGTGAAAAGGTTCGCCGCCGAGCACGGTGTGCGCGTCATCGATTACTACGACTCCGAGGAGCTTCAAATAAAAAATTCCGTCCCGACCGCCGAGGGTGCTATCGCCGCCTGCATAACCTCACTTCCGTTCACCGTCTCCGGTATGCGTGCCGCCGTCTTCGGCTACGGACGTGTAGGACGTACCCTCGCAACAAGACTTCGCGCCCTCGGTGCGGACGTCTTCGCCGTCGCAAGAAGCAGACGTGACCTCGCAAACGCCGTTTGTGACGGCTGTATCCCCGTGCCGCTCGACGAATATCGCGCATTTCCGCTTCACGGTGACGTGATATTCAACACCATACCGCACCGTATATTCGATGCGGAGCTGCTGTCACGTATCCCACGCGGAACGGTGCTGTTCGAGCTGGCTTCCGACAACGTCGGAGTTGACGAGTCGGCGGCAGTCGAGAACGGTATACGCGTCATACCGCTTCCGTCACTCCCGGGAAAGGTCGCGCCGCAGAGTGCCGGAGAGACAGTCTGCTCCGTCATACGCGGAATACTTCTCGAAAGCTTCCGCGCCAAAGCGGATACTACGACAAACGACAAAGCAAATGATATGGTATGAGGGAGGACATAGCTATGGCTACAGAGCAAAAAAAGCGTCTCGGGTTTGCGATGTGCGGCTCGTTCTGCACACACGCGGAGGCGATAGAGGTACTACGCGGTCTCGTATCGGACTACGATATCGTCCCGATACTTTCGTTTGCGGCGCACGAGACGGACACACGGTTCGGAACGTCCGCACTGCTTTCGGAGAAGCTGACCTCGATCTGCGGCAGGTCGCCGGTCACTACCGTAGCGGAGGCGGAACGCTTCGGACCGGTCGAGCCGCTCGATGTTCTGTTCATATGTCCGTGTACGGGGAACACGCTTGCGAAGCTGGCGCACGGTATAACGGACACTCCGGTCACTATGGCGGCGAAGGCGCACCTGCGGTGTGACCGTCCGGTACTGATAGCACTTGCGACGAACGATGCGATGTCCGCAAATCTCGGCAATCTCGGGCTAATGCTGAACCGCAAGAACGTATATTTTGTCCCGATGGTACAGGATGCGCCGGTCTCGAAGCCGCATTCGCTCGTTGCGGACTTTCCGCAGAGCCGCGCCGCTCTCGACGCGCTCCCCCTCGGTCATCAGCTCCGCCCACTATTCCTCACCAGACCCGCCTGAGGCGGGGCGCGGTCATCGGCGCACGTGCAGTTGGGGTCGCACGATATCCCACGACAATATTATTTGGTGCAAACTTGTCTACAGACCCGCCTGAGGCGGGGCGCGGTCATCGGCGCACGTGCAGTTGGGGTCGCACGATATCCCACGACAATGTAATTTGGTGCAGACTTGTCTGCTGAACCGGCGGTCTGAGACCGCAGACATGAATCGGCGCACGTGCAGTTGGGGTCGCACGATATCCCACGACAATGTAGAAATGGTGGAGAGTGGAGTTGGCGAAGTTTTTGCTTGAATTCCACATTATACAGCTTCACGTAGATGAGCCTCCCTCCGGGAGGGAGGGGGACCGCGCAAGCGGTGGAAGGAGAATGCGG
>CAYSKU010000100.1:0-9306 GCA_964431775.1 uncultured Ruminococcus sp.
TCTCCATTGGGGTCTGCCGCTCACCTCCGAGGAGGATTATGCCCTCCTGTTGACGGACGGTACTATGCTTACCGCCGTTCCGCATGGGTATAACGGAGGAGAATACCGCTTCGGCGCACCCTTTGACTATGCCGCACCGGCATTGCGTATACGCTTTCCGGACGGTGTGGAGTCACTCCGTCTCGTGTACCGCTCATACGAGATATTCGACGACCGACTTGAGATAACGCTTACAGACCGCGCCTACCCCGTGACCGTCAGACTCGTCTACAGTACCTTTGCGGATCTTCCGATCATCGCACGTCACGCCGTTATCGAGAATCATTGCGACGGTGAGATAGTGCTTAAAACGGCAATGAGTGCCACGGTGCAGCTCCCGAGAGCGGAGCGTTACCGCCTGACCCATTTTGCAGGTGATTGGAGCGCGGAGTACAGACGACAGGAGACCATACTGACTCAGTCGAGAACAGTACTCGAGACCTCCTGCCTTACCGATGCCGCCTACCATATCGTTCCGTTCTTCGCGCTTGATGACGGACACGCCACGGAGACACACGGTGAGGTGTATTTCGGCGCACTCGGGTATAGCGGCGACTTCAGCATCATAGTCGAGACCGAGCATATGCAGGAGCAGAGACGTACCTCCGTCACGCTGGGTATAAACGAGCATACCTCCGAGCTGCATCTGAAAAATGGCGAGAGCTTTATCTCACCAAAGGCGTATATCGGCTTTTCCGACCGCGGCTTTTCACATATGAGCGAGATACTGTACGATTGGCAGCTCGATCATATATTACCGCGTACACCCGAATTCGATAAAGCACATTCGACCAGACCGGTCATATATAATACGTGGTATCCCTATATGTTCGCGATAGACGAGCAAAAGCTGCTCGACCTTATCCCGAAGGCAAGCTACGTAGGCGCGGAGCTGTATGTCATCGACGACGGCTGGATGAAGGGACGCTCGAACGACAGAAAGGGACTCGGCGATTGGGTGGTCGATAGCGAACGCTTCCCTAACGGACTGTCCTATATCGCCGACCGGGTGCATGAAGCCGGAATGCTGTTCGGACTTTGGGTCGAACCCGAGATGGTGAACCCCGATTCCGACCTGTACCGCACTCACCCCGACTGGGTACTGCATGAGCCGAACCGTGACCTGTCTCTACAGAGGACACAGCTCATACTCGATATGTCGCGAGACGATATTACCGACCGGACTATAGACTGGCTCGACAGACTGATAGTTGACTCAAAGCTCGATTACCTGAAATGGGATATGAACCGTGAAGCGACCGAGGTCGGTATCGATAAATGGGAACGCGGCATAGCATACAGATATATGCGAAATATCGAGCGTATCTGGAGACACTTGAACGAAAGGTTTCCGTATCTGCTGCTCGAGAACTGCGCCTCGGGCGGCGGTCGTGCGGACTACGGTATGCTTCCGTTCGCAGATCGTGTAAATCGTTCCGATAACGCAGACCCGATAGACGTCATGCTACTGCACGAGGGCTATACTACATTGTTCGTTCCTAAGCTTGCCGGAGGTGCCGGAAACGTCTCTCCGTCACCGAGCCACGTAAATAGACGTACAGTTCCGCTCTCGTACCGTATACATAGCGGAATGACAGGCTCGATGAGCATTGGTGTGAACCTGTTAAAGTCGGATAGGGAGGAGCTTGACACACTGCGTGAGGCGGTCAGCCGCTTTAAGGAGCTTCGACCGTCCTTGCAGGATTCCTACGTTTACCGTATCGCCTCGGCGAGAGAGAACGCATATTCGGTACTGCAATATGTGAAGCGTGACAGGAGCTGCTTTACGGTGTTCGCCTTTGCACACGGTATGCACCATTGGGATAAGCAGGCTCCGCGCTTCCGACTGTACGGTCTCGAGCCGCAGACGATCTATCGCAGTGAGAACGGCATACGTCTCAGCGGTGCGGCACTGATGAACAGCGGCGTGAATATCGATATGCTTGGAGACTACTACAGCAGTATGACGACATGGACAAGGGATGAATGAGCTGTGCAGTCGCCCGAGGCGGAGCGTTACCGTGAGACCTAAAGGAGCTTACATGGGTATAGGTGTTCAGATATGCGGCTTGAACGGCTGCGGAAAAAGCACGATAGGCAGAGTCCTGGCAAAGCGAGCCGACCTTTATTTTATCGAGCACGAGGAGCTGTATTTTCCGAAGACCGATGCCGAAAGACCGTATGCAAACGCAAGAACACGTGAGGAGGCAGCTATGCTCCTCATGAACGAGGTGACGGCACACGAGAATTTTGTCTTTTCGGCAGTACGGGGAGACCGTGCGGCGCGACTGACCGAGCTTTATAGCTTAGTCGTGCTTGTCGAGGTTCCGAGAGAGGTAAGACTGCGGAGATTGCGTGAGCGTTCGTTCAAAAGGTTCGGGGAGAGAATGCTTCCGGGCGGCGACCTGTTCGATTCGGAGGAGAGTTTTTATAAGATGGCGGAAGCGAGACCGGAGGACTATTGCGAAAGCTACGTTCGCTCACTGAAGTGTCCGCTCCTCCGACTTGACGGAACAGCCCCTGTAAACGACAACGTCAACCTCATCATAAATACCCTCGAGGGTGTCACATAATAAAAAGTGAAATAGATCGACCGCCGCAAGGTCGTCCGTATCGGATATCGGACGATCCTGCGGCGGTCGTTTCCTCTCACTTCTTCGTATTGCTTACCTCCCATTCACCTATCACCAAATGGCAGAAGCCAACGTTTTCCTCATTGTCGGGTATCGACACGCCCCAGAGCATCGCACCGTTTTCGTCAAGTGCGGCTATCGTTACTCCACGCAGATCCGCATAGCCGTTCAGACTTTCGAGCAGGATACGCTCACCCCTCTTGAATAGAGAACCGTCGGCGTTCACACAGCCTCCGCTTGAGTCGGGTGTCGTAAGCTCGATACTCATGACCCCCTCCTCACCGATCGTCAGATAATAGCTGTCGGCTTTGCCGTTCTCGACCGTCATGACATTCACCGTGTCCGTCGGTACGTCGAATATCGTACCCTCCGTAAACGCCGAAACGCTGCTTCCTACTCCATGCTCCTGTATCGGGTCGGTCAAAAAGCATACCGCCACGACGATACATAGGGTGACCGACAAACGAACTACCGGTGTCGAGGGCTTCTCATAGTTCATCACCGACCGCACACGCTCACGTAGACCGACCTCACCAAAGGCGAGAGGGCATACCGAGACCGCGCTGCGGCTCACACTGCACGCTACAAGTGCCTCGGTGTAGTAGGCTCTTTGCTCACCTCCAAGCTCCGCGATGACACTTTCGTCACAGGCAAGCTCGATGTCACGACACAGCAGGATGTAGGATAGCCATATCAGAGGATCGAACCAGTATACCGTCAGCAGAAGAAAGCCGAGCGGCTTCCATATGTGATCCTTTCTGCTGATATGCGCCTGCTCATGTGCGATAACGCTGTCGAGGCTCTGCACGTCCGGCTTGATGGGAAGATATATCCTCGGCTTGACGATGCCGAAAACGAACGGAGAGTCTACGTTCTCACTTTGGAAGATATTGTCCCTGTAGAAAACGGCAGTAGCCACCCTGCGGTGCAGCTTCAAATAGCTGACGATCGTATACATGGCTGCTACGAGCATACCGAGTAGCCAGAGGTATCCGCATACAGCAACGGTGATCTGCATGGGATTCACGCTCGCGCCTGTCATCGGGGTGTTGGATCGAGCGAGCATAGGCTCGACTATATCGTCTATCATACCTATACCGCTGCTTATGGTCGGCGTGACGTCCATTCCGAGGTCCGACGGAATAGTTTCGGCACTCGGTATAAGACTGAACGCACTTTGAACGGAGAACGGACATATCAGCCGTACTCCGACTATGCCCCACAGAAGAACGAATATCCGTTTTGGAGCCTTCTTCAAGATAAGTCGGAGCAGCAGTACGGCAAGAACGAGCCAGCCTGCCGATATGCTCATGTTGACGACCTTCAAAAAAAGCTCACTCATTGCCGACCTCCTTTTCTGATACGGTCGATCATGCGCTGTACCTCGTCAAGCTCCTCCTCGGATATGTCACGCCGCTTCGTAAAGGCGGCGATAAACGCAGGGAGCGAACCCTCGAATCTCTTTTCGACCAGCTCGTCTATCTCACCGACCTGTGCTTCCTCCTTTGAAACGAGAGACGTAACAGTGCCGTTCTCGTTCTTCAGTACCCCACGCTCCCCGAGCCGCTTGATGACGGTGTAGGTCGTAGTCCGCTTCCACCCGAGCCTCTCCTGACACAGCTTCGCAAGCTCAACGGCAGTCACAGGCTCATGCTCCCACATGATCATGCAAAAACGATATTCACTTTCATGTATCTTCGGTGTATCCATATGTCCCCTCCTTGTCTAATGGTGTAGACCGTACATATAGTCTACACCATTAGACGGCAAAAGTCAAGGGGTACAGAGAAAAAACGTAAAAGATCAAGTACAGATCACTTTGTATAATACTGCGCCTGAGCGTTCCACAGCTCGTAGTATCTGCCGCCGGTGTCGGCAACGAGAGCCTCGTGAGTTCCGTGCTGAATGACCGCACCCTCATCGAACACGACGATCTCGTCGCAGAACCTACAGGAGGACAGACGATGACTGATGTAGATCGCCGTTCGGTCACCGACGATATCGTTGAACTTTGAATAGATCTCCGCTTCGGCAATGGGATCGAGTGCCGCCGTAGGCTCGTCCAGAATGATGAACGGCGACTCCTTGTACAGCGCACGGGCAATGGCGATCTTCTGGGCTTCACCGCCCGAGATGTTGACGCCATCGTCACTGCGATCCTTGTACAGATAGGTCTCGGTACCGGCTTCCATCTCCGCCAGACGTTCGCCGAAGCCCGCCTTCACAAGACAGTCCTTCACGCGCTTCGCATCATACTGCCTTGCAGACGCTACATTTTGTCCGATGGTGTAGGGGAACAGCTTGAAATCCTGGAAGACCACGGAGAATATACCCATGTAGTCATGGTAATCGTATTTGCGGATGTCGATGCCGTTGAGAAGTATCTCCCCCTCGGTCGGGTCGTACAGACGGCACAGTAGCTTGATAAATGTAGTCTTGCCAGAGCCGTTCTTTCCCACGACCGCAAGCCGTTTGCCGTTCTTAAACTTCATGGATACGTTCCGCAATGCCCAAACGTCCGTGCCGGGATATTTGAAGGATACGTTCCGGAATTCCACGGCGTATTTGTTATCGGAACGCTTTTCCGTTGTCAGTGAACCCTGATACATGACATTGGGCAGATCCATGTATTCAAAGAACAGCTTGACGAACGGTGCGTTGTTGCGGATGTCGCCCCAGATAGACAGGAAGCTCCCGACACTTCCGGCAATATTGGACACCGCGCTGATGTACTGGGTGACCCCACCGACACCGAATGCACCTGCCCATGCTTTCAGACAGACATACAGATAAACGATCAGAGTGAAGATATGAGAGACCGTGCCGGAGACCATATTCAGAACTCCTACCTTACCGCGATTGAGTTCGGCAAAATATCCGCGTGAGCCGAACAGTCCGTGCTTGTTAAGACTGTGTGTCAGACAGATCCTGTCGATCCGGTACATACGCATATTGGCAGCGTCGCTCTTTTTTTGTCCCACAAAGCCGAACCAGCTGAACAGACGGTTTGCAAGATTGTGATCTCCGCTGCTTGCTGCATAATATGTACCGGCTTTGTTTCTGATGAGAGAGGATACGCAGGAAACGGCGACCATAACGGCGATGATAATGACGAAAAACAGCGGATCGTTAAGGATCGTCCATCTGCCGGCACTCTCCGGCACACGGCTCGTAACGAGAGTGACGGTCAGTGCGATACCACCAAGGATCGAAAATATCGGAGAGATAACGGAATTCAAGCTCCACCGGATCCGCATGAGTCCCCAACCGCCGCCGAGGTTCTGCTGAACAGTACTGAGCAGCTTATGGGTCTCCGGATCATCGACACGCACAAAATCCATATCAAGATTTTTTGCAACAAACAGGTGTTCATAGGACGACCATACTTTTTTGCTTTCCGCATTGTTCAGGCGACTGAGCAGAGCCCCGATCAACGAAATGATCGCGGCAGAGCCGAGCGTTAAGAGTACCAGTGACCACAGTCTTTCCGGATCACGTTCACCGGCAAGCTCGTCAATGATCTGCGCGGAGAAGGAGATGCCCACATACGGTGTCAGGGCATTCCATATGGCGAGGATCACATCGGTGAGAAGAGCTTTTGGCTGCATACGGTACAGAAGCCTGAAGCCGCGCAGAGTTACAGACCAGACCTCCCTTGTCGTCATCTGCTTCTTATCTTTCTTTTTCATGTCTCACGCCTCCTTTTCCTCGGTATGCTCGTCACGGTAATACCTGCTCTGCACCTCGAACAGCTCGGCATAACGTCCGCCACGAGCCAGAAGCTCCTCATGCGTGCCTTCCTCCGCGACGGTGCTGTTCTCGATCAGAACTATACGGTCGCAGAATCGGGTGGATGCAAGCCGATGTGAGATGTAGACAGCACTCTTACCGGCGGTCATATCGTTGTATCTATGGTAGATCTCGGATTCCGCGATGGGGTCAAGAGCGGCAGTCGGCTCGTCAAGCAGCAGGACAGACGCATCCTTGTATAATGCCCGTGCCAGCATCAGCCGCTGTTTTTCGCCGCCGGACAGCTCCACCGCATCTTCATATACCTCACGGTTCAGCGTAGTCTCATATCCGTTCGGCAGGGACTCAAACTTTGCCGTCAGATCAGCCTGAGCCACACAGCGTTTCACCTTAGCCATGTCGATGTCGGTCTCCGAGGCTGCTACATTGACCGCCAGACTGCCGGGGATGATCGTCAGCTCCTGGAAGATAGCCGAGAACCTTTCGTAATACTCCCGACGGTTCAGTGTGCGGATATCGACACCGTTCCATGTCACCCGACCCTCTGTAGGATCGTACAGACCGGAGATCAGCTTAACAAGAGTGGTCTTTCCGGCACCGTTCAGTCCCACGATCGCCAGTCGTTCACCCGGGTGCAGGGTGAGATCTACGTTTTTGAGCGTAGCTACCTCCGCTCCCGGATAACGGAAGGACACGTTCTCCAGACGGATCTCGGCAGGACGACCATCGTCACAGGGGACAGGATCGCCGTCTTCAAATCTGTACGGCTCCGGATACCGTATGCACTCGAGGGCATTGGAAAGCTCGAGACACTGGTTGTGCAGACCGGCAAAGTCGGAGAGGATACCCCAGACCCATCCGGTAAAGCCGCCGACCGCAGAGAAGTACAGCAGAAATTCCGATGCCGTCATACCGCCGTCGATGACCAGCTCGATCAGGTAGAGATAGGCGATACCGTTACGCAGAAAGGTCAGAACGATATCTACAAGGTTGCTCAGGATATACACACGCGACGCTCTCATGTGGAATGCGTGAAGGAGCTGCATGGATGAGGTGAACATATCCTCAAACCACGAACGCATACCGAAGATACGAATATCCTTGGCGGCATCGATTCTGCCTGCCTCTGTGGTACATCTGATGGCACGCTCGATATCGGCGGATTCCTCTCTGTGACGGTATTCCCAGCCGCCGATATACTTGTTCAGATAGTACCCGGGAACGGTGGTCGCAAGCATAATGATCAGCAGAAGCGGCTCGACATTGGTCAGAAGCAGTATGTAGATGATGAAGCCGGCGATATTTCGCAGCAGACCGAACAGAGTCTCCCAGATGGCTTCTGCGGCAGCGGCATTGTGTAGAGTACAGTTTCCCGCTTTCTCCTTGACCTTATTGAATTCCTCGCTCTCCAGATTGCAGTAGGAGGTGGTCGCGCATTTGTCGTTGATCAATGCGTCTACTACACCGCGAAGCGTGATCCTTCGATAAGTGTCAACACCGCCGATATAGGTGTTGACACAGCCTATAACGATCAGCGTACCGATCATCAGTGCGATCGTTCCGACCAGCTCACCCACCGAGACCTTCTGCTCGACCGCACGCAGGACCATCGGTGAGATGAACAGGTTCACCAGATTTTGTGCTACTGCCAGTACCGTCATGATCAGCCCGCCCCACAGGAGCATCGGCTCATGCTCCAATGCGAGCTTTACCATATATCCGATGCAGGCGTGCATCCTGTATCTCGGCTTTGGCGTCTTTTCCTTTTTCTTTTTTACGTCAGTCATATCGGATACCTCCTTTATTGTGAGTCTATAATATCACAGATCCCCGGATCTGTGTGGATCCGGGGATGAATCGTCGTTTTTGGGTGATGAATTGCACATCGTGCCGCAGGTATCACACCTGCGGAAGAAGTATCTCGGTAGTAAACGCGCCGTCCTCACTGTTGCGGCTGATATAGCCCTCGAGCCGTTCTACGATCGCATCGATACGAACAAGACCGAAGCCGTGTCCTTCACCTTTGGTACTGCGGAACAGCTTACCTTCCTTTTTCATCTTTTTTTCTGCGGTAAAATTTGTAAAGGAGATATAGAGCTGAGTATTCTTCATATCCATATATACACGGATCACTCGCTGCTCCTCCGGCAGCTTCACGCTTGCTTCGATGGCATTGTCAAAGAGATTGCCGATGATACAGCACAGATCGATCTCCGAGAAGCTCAGCCTGACCGGAATATGTGCATCTGCCACGACCTCAATCCCTTTTGCTTTTGCAAGCGAAATTTTGGAATTGAGAATGGCATCGGTCATAGGGTTGCCGGTCTTGATAACCGTATCAACGGTAGTCAGATCTTTGTCGAGCAGGTTAAGATAATTCTTAATTGCATCGAGGTCTCCGTTAGCTGCGTATGCTTTCATCGTCTGAATGTGGTTGCGGTAGTCGTGCCGCCAACCACGGATTTGACGGTACATATTATCGACCTCACGATAATGCGTTTCGATCAGCTCGTGCTGATAGGAAGCGAGCTGCTTGTCTATTTTCTTTGAAAAAAATCCCATACGCCTTACCTCATGCTGATGATCGCTCGGTTGATACCGTCATACGCTCCCCGTGGGAGAGGAATTGCGGTTCCGTCACTCAGCCTAATCTCGGTCCGGGTGACACGGCTGATCTGAGTAAGATTGATGATCACAGAACGTCCCACACGATAGAAACGCTCGTCAAGCTGCCGTGCAAGCTCGCCTAAAGTCATTTTCATCGTAACGTCAGACAGGGCGTGAATGGTAACGTAGTTGCCAAACACATCCGCATAACGAATTTGATAAATCGGCACACGCACCATTTCGCCGCCGATCTCAAAGTTCAAGACCTTTTCATTCT
>CAYSKU010000101.1:0-4592 GCA_964431775.1 uncultured Ruminococcus sp.
GTGTACGATAGAACTTCTGGTCAAGCTTCTTACCGGTGAGAACTGCCTTATCGCAGTTGATGATGACGACGAATTCGCCGCAGTCAACGTGAGGAGTGAATTCCGGACGATGCTTTCCGCGAAGAATGTTCGCAGCTGCTGCTGCGGTCTTACCGAGCGGCTTGCCGGCTGCATCGATGATATACCAGCCGCGTTCAACCGTTTCGGGTTTAGCCATGTATGTGGACATACTGTTATCCTCCGATTAAAACTACAATAATTTTAGAAATTTCTCGAACGTTGAGATTATACCACTACGCCATCGGTTTGTCAATACCTTTTTTGAAAAAAACCGATTATTTTAATTTAGCACCGTGAAAGCTCATAAAATCGATGGTTTTCACGCTTGTCGGGTCGCCTGAAGCGACGCCTCCCTCCGGGAGGGAGGGGGGACCGCGTTAGCGGTGGAAGGAGAATGCGTTACAATAGATCTGCACCAATGATATTGTCGTGGGATGTCGTACAATTTCAGCTTCACGAATGCCGATGCCTGTTTGCGGTCTCAGACCGCCGCCTCCCTCCGGGAGAGAGGGGGACCGCGTTAGCGGTAGAAGGAGATTGCGTTACAATAAATTTGCATATATAAAATTGTCGTGTGATATCTTCCACCCAAAGCTGAAATAACGCCGCTTCATGTCCGGCGGCTCAGCCGCCCTCAGACCGCGCTCCAGTTTACGCCGCCTTTGACGTCAACGAGGGTAACGCCGAGCGCGGTCAGCTCGTCACGTATCGCATCGGCACGCGCAAAATCCTTCGCCTTCTTCGCGTTCGCACGCTCGGTTATCATCGCTTCGACTCGTGCGGTAAGCTCCGCGTCTACTCCCTCCGTGGTGCAGTGTATCACAAGCTCTGCCGCCGCATTCTTCGCCGCCTCGGCTGCCTTCTTCGCCGCCTCACGTACCTTTGCCGCCGCTTCGAGCAGGTTCAGCGAAAGCACAGTATCAAAGTCACGCAGCAGAGCGCACTTCGTCGCATCGTTCGTCTTCGCTTTGAGTACGTCGTAGAGCGCAGTGACCGCAAGCGAGGTGTTCAGGTCGTTGTCCATGGCATCCGTGAAACGCTTCTTCAACGTCTCGAACGCCTCAGCATCAATTTCTTCGGCAGACGACAGATCAAGTGTCGCGATCTTAGATATCAGCTTTCCGTATGCCGTCTTCGTGCTGTCCATTCCCTCCCACGAGAATACGAGCGACTTCCTGTAGTGCGACTGGAGACAGAACAAACGATATACGAGCGGATCGTATCCCTTTTCCTCAAGAAGTGAGACCGTCAAAAATTCGCCAGTGGACTTCGACATCTTTCCGCTCTGCGTGTTCAGGTGCAGTACGTGGAACCACTGCTTGCACCACGGATGACCGATGTACGCCTCGCTCTGCGCGATCTCGTTCGTGTGGTGCGGAAACGCATTGTCTATGCCGCCGCAGTGCAGGTCGAGATACTCGCCGAGATTCTTTAGACTGATCGCGGAGCATTCGATGTGCCAGCCCGGGTAGCCTACTCCCCACGGACTGTCCCATTTCAGCTCCTGATCCTCAAACTTCGACTTCGTGAACCACAGAACGAAGTCCGCCTTGTTCCGCTTCGCCGTGTCCTCCTCAACGCCCTCTCGAACTCCTACCTCGAGATCCTCCGCTTCCTGCTTGTTGAAAACGTAGTATTCGTCGAGCTTCGAGGTGTCAAAGTATACGTTCCCCTCCGAGATGTACGCATAGCCCTTGTCAAGAAGCCCCTGCACCATCTCGATGAACTCCGGAATGTACGTCGTCGCCGGAACGACGAGCTCCGGTATCTTTATGTTCAGCTTGCCGCAGTCCGCGAAAAATGCGTCTGTGTAGAACTTCGCGATCTCCATGACGCTCTTCTTCTCACGCTTCGCGCCCTTCAGCATCTTGTCTTCACCTGTATCCGCATCACTTGACAGATGACCAACGTCCGTTATGTTCATGCAACGCTTGACCTCGTAGCCGGCGTAGCCGAGATACTTTTCAAGAACGTCCTCCATTATATAGGAGCGCAGGTTTCCTATGTGCGCGAAATGATATACGGTCGGTCCGCACGTGTACATCGTGACCTTGCCGGGCTCGTGAGTCACGAATTCGTCTCTCGTGTGTGTCAGGGTATTGTAAAGCTTCATATCTATGTCTCCTTTGTATCGTTTGTATCGTTGTTGTCGTTGCTTTGGCTTTGACCTTGGACGGCATCGGCACTGCGGTGCTTTTTCCGTGCCGCACGGCGTTTCTCGTTCTCGTTCCATTCGAGCTCGAGCTGCTCCAGCTCCTTGTCCGTGCTGTCCATATACTCGTTGAAGGTCTTGCCGCCTATCCTGCCGTCCTCGTCGCATTCGAAGCTTTGCAGCGCACGGACTTTAGCGACTATACGCTCCTCCACCTCGTCACGCGGCACGAGCTCACCCGAGTAGTCCGACACGAAGTCGGCAAACGTCGGACGGCGCAGGAACAGGAGGTAGACGGACAGCACGAGCAGGACTATCGAGGCGATATAGACCGGCATGATCCAGCTCTCCTTCAGGTATAGGAGCAGGTACGAGGCGGCGTTGAACGCTATATGCATAAGGATAGACGGAACTATCGACCTGAAGCGTTCGTTTATCACGCAGAACAGGATACCGAGCAGGAACGAATACGCGAACGCTATCACCGTACCGTGAGCGAGACCGAATATGAAGGACGACACGAGTACCGTCTCCACACGTCCGAGACCGCGCTTGAGACGTGAGACGACCGCTCCGCGGAACACTATCTCCTCCGTTATTCCGGTAACGACCGCGATGCTCAGTAGCTCGAGAATTATCGGCTCGTTTCCGTAAAGTGAGTCGTACTGCGAATTCAGTGCCTCGACGAGGCTGTCCGGCAGTGGGAGGAACGACATCGTCTGCGCTATGACTACGTTCAGCGAAAAGCCGAGGAGCAGGAGAGGTATCAGACGTCTGTGGTTTATCAGCTTTATTCCGAATTCACGTCTGACGCTCCGTTTTCTCACGGTCTGTAGACCGCAAACGAGCAGCAGTGTCCAAAGGTTTGCGATCAAAAGTATGATGACGCTCTTTTCGAGTGTCAGCTCGTACACTTTGATCATTGCATCATGCTCAAGCAGCTCCGCGGTGAGCATATTTGACACGAGACGACCCATGTAGCTGACCATCACCATGTACTGCGAAACAAAAAAGATCACAACGTAGAACAGTGCGTGGAAGAATGCGGAAAGTGAGGAGCGCATGGAGGGCCTTTCTTTCATTCCATGCCCTCCTCGCTTGAGGAGCTGCCGCTAAAGTCTGCGGAGCATACCGCCTCCTCGAGAGCGTGGACACGAGCGCAGAGTGCTTCAAGCTCGTTCTCGATGGGGTCGGGGATGTGTATCTGGTCGAGGTCGGCTTCGTCACGACCTGCTTTGCCCGTGCTGACACGTGCGCCGTCCTTTTTGACGATATGTGCCGGAATACCGACTGCCGTGCAGTTTTCGGGGACGTCACCGAGGACGACCGCGCCCGCGGCGATCTTCGAGTTCGAGCCTATGGTGAAGTTACCGAGGAGCTTTGCGCCCGCGCCGACCATTACGTTATCGCCGAGCGTGGGGTGACGTTTACCGGTCTCCTTACCCGTACCGCCGAGGGTAACGCCCTGGTATATGGTGCAGTTATCGCCTATTATGGCAGTCTCACCTATGACGACGCCCGAGCCGTGGTCGATAAAGAGGCCCTTACCGATAGTAGCACCGGGGTGTATCTCGATACCGGTGAGGAATTTTGCAAGCTGAGAGACGGCACGAGCGGAGAGTCTGTGTCCGCAGGAGTTGAGGTGATGCGACAGGCGGTGGAGGATACGGGCGTGAAGACCCGAATAAAGGAGCAGCACCTCCGTTCTCGAGGAGGCGGCAGGGTCACGCGCCATTATGACATCGATATCCTCGCGGATCTCGCGAATGCTCTTGCAGACGGCGCGTTCGGTCGGCGTATCGAGCCGCACGGTGAGGTGGAAACGCTCGTCTTTGATATCGTACTTATTGGAGAGCTTCATATTATGTCTCAAGTCCTTTCGTATATTGATATAGGGTGGTATGGTATTACCGTAAAAAAATAAAAAAGCTCCGTCCGACGGACTGCGGCTGTGACGACCGGCATCCTACGGAACAGAGGCGACTTCACGCGGTTCCACTCTGCTTTGTACTTTGACCCTTTAACGCCGGCAGGCGGAACGCGGCAAGGCGCGTTCGGACTCGGCGGATGCACATAAGGGACACCGAAAATGTCGCTTTCAGCCAACGGCGGCACTCTCTTTTTTTCGGCAAGCGTTCCTTTTTCTTTCCGTCTTCATACGTCCTTTCAGCTTTGACAGACAGTATTACATTATGACAAACACGGTGGTCTCCCACCATCGCTTAATTATATACCATTTTCTCAAAAAAGTAAACACCCTTTTCTTAAATTTTGTCCGGCAGCCTGAGGCTGCACACAGTCATCGGCGCACTTTCGGTTTAGGTCGAAAGATATCCCACGAGGGTGGAGTTTGTGCAGATCTGTCTGCTGACGGCAGCCT
>CAYSKU010000101.1:4692-9289 GCA_964431775.1 uncultured Ruminococcus sp.
GTTTGTGCAGATCTGTCTGCTGACGGCAGCCTGAGGCTGCACACAGTCATCGGCGCACTTTCGGTTTAGGTTGAAAGATATCCCACGAGGGTGGAGTTTGTGCAGATCTGTCTGCTGACGGCAGCCTGAGGCTGCACACAGTCATCGGCGTTCGTGAGGCTGAAATTGCACGATATCCCACGATGGGTGAAGTTTGTGCAGATCTGTCTGCTGACGGCAGCCTGAGGCTGCAAACAGGCATCGGCGTTCGTGAAGCTGAAATTGCACGATATCCCACGAGGGTGGAGTTTGTGCAGATCTGTCTGCCGACGGCTTGTAAAGTTGTATCTGTACGGTATCGGCTTCACGTGAATGAGCCTCCCTCCGGGAGGGGGACCGCGCAAGCGGTGGAAGGAGAACAAATTTGCACAAACTACATTGTCGTGCGATGTCTTTCAACCACAACCGCAAGTGCGCCGACATTTTGATTTTTTTCAAAGTATTTACGAAAAAGAGTGGTAATCTGCGCGATTTGTGCTATAATATTAGGGTATGCAGATACTCCTGCGCCTATTCCCCGATGCCCGGCAGCTTCAATATGTACCCCTCTCCGCGCACGGACGATAATACCCCCTTGCCGAATACCGAAACGAGCTTTCGCCTGAGATAGCTCATGTATACGTCCGCAACGTTCGTTGCGACCTCACTCCCCCATACGGCGGCTGTGATGCGCTCACGTGAGACTACGCTTCCGCAATGCTCGTACAGTACGCGAAACAGCTCGTCCTCTCGGGCGGTCAACGCCGCGCTCCGTCCCCGGTACGTGACGGTGCGTCCCTCGTAGAGCACTCGCTCGTCCTCCTCTGACGGTATACTCGGGAACACCGCGCCGCTGCTCATCCGACGGACGACCTCGCAGAACGCGGCTATGTCTATCGGACGTGAGACTGCTCGGTATTTCTCTCCGTATCGCTTCGTCAGCTCACGATGCTCCGTCGAGTACGTGTAGCGGTCGTCGCTGTAGAGAACTATAACCGCAGTATATCCGTCCGACACCGCACAGGAGTCCTCCGTTACCAAAAGCACCTCGTCCTCAGCCGTGCCGCGATAATGCTCGAGAAGCACACGAAGCATCGCGTCAAGCTGCTCGTCCCCCGTATCGCAAATGTATTTCATCCTCTCACCTCGACTTTTTTATCCCGATCCTTATGATACCACATAATATCACACCTGTCAACAAAGGCGTGAGTACAAGTCGGAGCAAGAGGTGAAAGCTCAGGAATGATGTATGGATATTTTACTCGATATGCCTCCGCGTGAGCAGACCTGCTGCTTCACCGGACACCGCCGTATCGCCGCCTCGGCACGCGACGATCTGATCGCCGCCGTGGACGTTCGAATAAAGAAGCTGTACAACGACGGCTACCGCTACTTCATCGCCGGAGGCGCACTCGGCTTCGATACCCTTGCCGCAGTCGAGGTGCTGCGTGCCGCACGGTTCGATCGGTCGATAAAGCTGATACTCGCGCTCCCCTGCCGTGACCAGACCGCACGCTGGGAGTACGCCGACAACTATCCGAAGCAGCTAAAGCTGTATCACAGTCTGCTCGGTCTCGCCGACTCTGTCGTCTACGTCAACGACTTCTATACGGATACCTGTATGAAGGAGCGTAACCGATATATGGTCGATCGCTCCTCCGCCTGCATCGCCTACTACAGCGGTTCGCCGCACTCCGGCGCAGGTCAGACCTACCGTATGGCTCTCGCAGGCGGTCTTGACGTATACAACGTCTACGAAAAAGCGTGACCTTAAGCATAGCAAAAATTTATTTATAATATAAAGGAAAGAATGTAATGAAAACTCTTACTCCCCACAACGGTTTTTCCGGAGTTCGTCCCGTCCTTACCATCGTCATGGACGGTATCGGTATCGCTCCCGCGACCGACGCCAACGCCGTAAAGCTTGCTCGCACCCCCACCCTCGACCGTCTTATGGCAAATTACCCCACAGTCGAGCTGAAGGCTCACGGTACTGCCGTAGGTCTCCCCTCCGATGACGATATGGGTAACTCCGAGGTCGGTCACAACGCTCTCGGCTCCGGTCAGGTCTTCGCTCAGGGTGCAAAGCTCGTCTCCGCTTCCATCGAGTCCGGCAAGATGTTCGCTTCCGAAACGTGGAAGACCCTCGTTGAGGGCGCGAAGGCAGGTCACACCCTCCATTTCATCGGTCTCTTCTCCGACGGTAACGTTCACAGCCACATCGATCACCTGAAAGCTATGCTCATCGAGGCGAAGAAGGAGGGCGTAGCAAGGATCCGCGTACACATCCTTCTCGACGGTCGTGACGTCGGTGAGACCTCCGCGCTCGAGTATGTCGAACCCTTTGAAGCGTTCATCGCCGATCTGTCCGATGACTCCTGCGACATAAGGCTCGCGTCCGGTGGCGGTCGTATGGTCATCACCATGGATCGCTACGAGGCTAACTGGTCCATGGTAGACCTCGGCTGGAAGACTCACGTACTCGGTGAAGGCAGAGCGTTCGCATCCGCAAAGGAGGCTATCGAGACCCTCAGAGGTGAAACTCACGCTATCGACCAGGATCTTCCCCCGTTCGTTATCGCAGAGGACGGCAAGCCCATCGGAACGATCGAGGACGGTGACAGCGTTATATTCTACAATTTCAGAGGCGACCGTGCCATCGAGATATCCAAGGCATTCGAGGGCGGCGCGGACTTTGACAAGTTCGACCGCAAGAGAGTTCCCTCCGTTACCTACGCAGGTATGCTCGAATATGACGGAGACCTCCACGTTCCGTCCAGATACCTCGTCTCTCCGCCGGAGATCACCAACACGATGGGCGAATACCTCGCCGACATGAAGATAAACCAGTACGCCATCTCCGAGACTCAGAAGTACGGTCACGTCACCTATTTCTGGAACGGCAACCGCAGCGGCAAGTTCTCAGAGGAATACGAGACCTACGAGGAGATCCCCTCCGATATCGTTCCCTTCGAGCAGCGTCCGTGGATGAAGTGTGCCGAGATAACCGACCGTCTCATCGAGGCTCTCGAGTCCGGCAAGTACGACTGTCTCCGCGTAAACTTCCCGAACGGTGACATGGTAGGTCACACCGGAAGTCTTGAGGCGACCATCTGCGGTGTCGAGGCTCTCGATCTCCAGCTTGCACGTATCCTTGCGGCTGTTGACAAGGTCGGTGCTGTCGCGCTCATCACGGCAGACCACGGAAACGCGGACGAGATGGCTGAGTTTGACAAAAAGACCGGCTCTATCAAGCGCAACAAGGACGGCTCTATGAAGTCGAAGACGAGCCACACCCTGAACCCTGTTCCGTTCATCATCTACGACAACGTTGCACGTGACGCATACACCGTCAAGGCTGACGGCAGGTTCGGTCTCTCGAACGTTGCCGCGACCGTTGTAAACCTTCTTGGCTATGATGCTCCCTCCATGTGGGACGAGTCGATCATCGAGCTGAAGTAAGAGCGATATCGGAAATACAGCCTTCACTTTCCTAGGTGCTGTTTAAAAAAGAAGGAGATATGTACAGGAGCGAGAGATCTTTGTGATAGACGAAGAATTTTTCCGCAGGAATACGCACGTATTTCAAGGGAAAATTCTGAAGTATAGCGCAAAAAGCTCCGCTATCTGTGCGTATTGACTTTTTTCAAACACGCCCTAAAACAAAACGTCCGCAGAGACTTTTTTGAAAGGGTCTCTGCGGACGTCTCAAGGGTCTTTTTCGGCAGAGGAAGACATATCAGCGAAAGACAAGAGCAAACCGTCGTCCCGTGACGGTTTGCGAATTTTTATTTTATTCTATCGGAGCTATCGGAGGTATCGTTCGAGGTCATGTTTTACAAGGATGGTATTCTGCAACGCTCGTCACTGCTTGATGAGCTGCCTATGGTATATCACGGCTTTTCGAGCCGCGCAGGCGGAAGAAGCACGCTGCCGCACACGTACAGTCTCAATCTGTCGCGTGGGCTTGGCGACCCCGATGAGGTCGTTCGCGAAAATCTCGAAATATTCGCCCGTGCCGTATCGTGCGGTACATACGGTGGTGAGGCAACGGTCACGGCGCACCAGATACACTCGGCGAAGCTACGGACGTTGACTCGCGATAACGCCGGTGAGGGCTTTGACCGTCCCTCGGGAGAGGACGGAGACGGCTTTGTGACGTGCGACACGGGAGTCATGCCTATAGCACGTGCGGCGGACTGCGTACCGATACTTCTCGGTGGGGTACGTGAGGACGGCAGTCCGGCAGTTGCGGCGGTACACGCAGGCTGGCGCGGCACGGTCGCCGGTATTGCCGCCGTAGCGGCACGGCGACTGCTCGAGGAGGGGTGTGCGCCGTCAACGCTCCGCGTTGCGATAGGGGCGCACATCGGCTTCTGCTGTTACGAGGTGGGGGACGACTTTTTCGACGAGGTACGCACACTGTGCGGTATTGAGTTTGCCGAGCGGCACGTTCGTTTACCGAGTGGCGGCGGCAAGCGTCACGCCGATCTCACGTCAATGAACGTGGAGCTTCTTCTGTCGGCAGGGCTTACGGAGGCGCAGCTCGACGTCTCCCCCGACTGCACGATGTGTCGGT
>CAYSKU010000102.1:0-9220 GCA_964431775.1 uncultured Ruminococcus sp.
CGATGACCCAGATCTGCACAAATAATATTGTCGTGGGTTGTCTTTCAACCTAAGCTTCACGAACGCCGATGACTGTTTGCGGTCTCAGACCGCCGCCGATGACCCAGATCTGCACAAATAATATTGTCGTGGGTTGTCTTTCAACCTAAGCTTCACGAACGCCGATTCATGCGCCCCGCCTTAGGCGGGTTGACTTTGGGGGGATTTTGTGGTATAAATATGGTCGGTAAGATTTTTGATCATTAAGGAAAGGAAAAACACAATGAAGAAAAAGATCCTTGCACTTCTGCTCGCCGCTCTCATGACAGCACCGACTTTCGTCGCCTGCTCCGACGGCGGTGCGAATGAGGAGACGACCGACTCCTCCGCTTCTGTCTCCGCAGAAAATGCCACAGGCGCGGAGACCGCCGAGGAGGTCGTCAACGAAAACGTTGACGAGAACGGCTATATCAAGGACTCCCTCCCCGAGCTCGATTTCGGCGGTCAGACCGTCAACGTCCTCTACTGGAGCGACGTCGAGAACCAGGAGTTCGAAGCAGAGGAGTTCACCGGTGAGAACGTCAACGACGCTATCTACCAGAGAAACCTCAACGTCGAGGATACCCTCGGCATAAAGTACAGCTGGATAGGTACGCCCGGTAACGGCGGCAATATCGACGCCTACGTCGCAAAGGTGCGCGAAGCTCATACCGCAGGGGATAACGCCTACGATATCCTCGCCTCCTACAGCCGTAGCATCATGGCGAGCGTTATCAACGGCTTCACCACCAACCTCGAAACAGCTCCGTACCTCGATTTCGAAAAGCCGTGGTGGCCCGATAACCTCCTTGCAGAGTCTACCATCAACGACCACCTCTACCTCGTTTCCGGTGATATCTCGACAAACGTGCTGCACATGATGTATTGTATCTACTACAACAAGCAGCTGCTCGAGGACTACCAGCTCGAGGAGCCGACCGAGCTCGTGTTCGAGAATCGGTGGACGCTCGACAAGCTCGTCTCCATGACGACCGATGCTTACCTTGACATGAACGGCAACGGTCAGAAGGACGTGAACGACCAGTTCGGCTTTACCATCGTAAACTACCACAACGATGCGTTCTACACCGGCTCCGACCTCAAGCTCGTTGAGAAGGATGCGGAGAACGTGCTTATCGTATCCCCCGATTTCTTCGGCGAAAAGTCCATCAGCGTTATCGAGAAGCTGGGTCCCTGGGAGAACTCGAACGACGTATACATCGGCGGCGACTACGAAACTCCGTTCACGGAGGGACGTTCGATCTTCACGATCAACCGCGCACACTACGCTTCAAAGGCACTGCGTGACTCCGAGCTGAGCTACGGTATCGTGCCTGTACCGAAGTACGACGAGGCACAGCAGAACTTCCGTACCGTCATGGGCAACCCCGTAACGCTCTATTCCGTATCGGCGAACTGCCAGTACATAGACGTGTGCGCGGCAGTCCTCGAGTGCATGGGTTCTAACGGCTATCGCCTGACTACCCCTGCGATATTCGAGAACAACATGAAGAAGAAGTACTCCGTTGACGACGTGAACGCGCAGATGTACGACATCGTGCGTGAGTCCGTCAGCTTCGAGCTCGGCCGCTTCATGAACCAGTATCTCTCGAAGATCACCGACATCTTCTTTGCGGCACTTGTTGACAACGATGCAAACTGGGGTTCTACAGCCGCAAAGTACAGCAAGCCTCTTGCAAAGCAGATGAGCAAGATAGTAGAGAGTATGCTCGAAAACGAAGCGAACCTCGGTATAGGCGGCTGAGGCGGTCTGAGGCGGTCTGAGACCGCAAACAGTCATCGGCGGCGGTCTGAGACCGCAAACAGCCATCGGCGCACTTTCAGTTTAAGTTGAAAGATATCCCACGACAATGTAATGTGTGCAGATCTGTCTGCCGACAGCTCGTAAAGTCTAAGCTTTACGTAATTTTACAGGAAAGGAAACGACCCTCGGGTCGTTTCCTTTTTTTGGTCTGCTGAAATTTTGTCCTGTGCAGACCGCCGCCGATTTATGCCTGTCGGCTCAGGCGACCCGTCAGCAGACACCATTGCACCAAATAATATTGTCGTGGGATATCTTCCGATCCAAACCGAAAGTGCGCCGATGCCCGTCCGGCGGCTCAGCCGCCTTTGGTTATATAGTATAAATAGGGAAGTTGCAAAAAGTTTGTTTTTATACTGAAAAAGACTTGCATTTTGTTACGAATTTGTGTATAATTCTATCATAAAAAACCTTGTGGGATGCCTACGTCCACAGCCCACACACACGACGAAAGGCAGGATACGGCTATGAAGCTGCTTGAAGATAGAATTTTACGTGACGGTAAGATCGGCGCAGGGAACGTGCTGAAGGTCGATAGCTTCCTGAATCACCAGATAGACGTTCCGTTCCTGTCACGCCTCGGCGAAGAGTTCTACCGCCTCTATAAAGACGAGGGTATAACCAAGATACTTACCATCGAAGCCTCCGGTATCGGTATCGCTTGCCTTACCGCCGCTCACTTCGGTGTCCCCGTCGTCTTCGCAAAGAAAACGACTACCAATAATATCGCCGGAGACGTCTATACCGCCGAGGTCTACAGCTATACGCATGAGCGTACCTACAATATCCGCCTCTCAAAGGACTTCCTCACCGAGGACGACCGCGTCCTCATCATCGATGACTTCCTCGCAAAGGGAAGCGCACTTATGGCTCTCCTAAAGCTCGTCCATGACTCCGGCGCGACTACCGTCGGCGCAGGTATCGTCATCGAAAAGGCTTATCAGGCAGGCGGTCGCCTCCTGCGCGACGACGGTCTCCGTATAGAGTCCCTCGCAAAGATCGCCTCTATGGATGAGAACGGTATCGTCTTCGAGGATTGACGGCACAGTGGCACGCTCTCACGCTCTCACGATTTCACGACCGACATATGTCGGTATGAAATAAATATTTCCAAAAAAATTCACGGAGGAACAGCTATGTTCAAGAAAATCGCAGCAGCATTGCTCGCAGTGATCATGGTAATGTCCGTTGCCATGGTATTCACGAGCTGCTCGGGCGGCGCATCTGCCGACTTCAAGGTCGGTGTCATCCTCGTCGGTGACGAGACCGAGGGCTATTCCAAGGCTCACATGGACGGCATCAAGGAAGCCGCAAAGAACGTCGGACTTGCCGACAACCAGATCATCTGGAAGTATAAGGTAGAAGAGAACTCCACCTGCCTTGACGCGGCTACCGACCTCGTAGGTCAGGGCTGTAACGTCATCATCTCCAACAGCTACGGACATCAGACCTATGTGGTACAGGCGGCAGAGCAGTTCCCGGACGTTACGTTCGTCTCCATGACCGGTGACTTCGCTGCTCTCACGGGACTTCCGAACTTCAAGAACGGCTTCACCAAGGTATTCGAATCCCGTTACGTATCGGGTGTCGTAGCCGGCATGAAGGTCGCAGAGCTTCTCGCAAACGGCACTATCTCCGAGGAGGCAACTCCGGAGCATTTCGACAACGGCAACGTTAAGATCGGTTACGTAGGTGCGTTCGACTACGCAGAGGTCGTATCCGGCTACACCGCATTCTTCCTCGGCATCCGTTCCGTAGTAGAGAACGTAACGATGGAGATCAACTACACCAGCTCCTGGTTCGATATCGACAAGGAAGCTGCCGCTGCCGAAGCACTCATCGCAAACGGCTGCGTTATAATCGGTCAGCACGCCGACTCCACCGGCGCACCGTCCGCAACACAGAAGAAGCTCGACGAGGGCAAGGTATGCTACTCTGTCGGCTACAACATCGATATGCTCGACACCGCACCGACTGCGGCTCTTACCTCTCCGACCAACACCTGGTCCGTATTCTACACAGAGCTGTTCACCACCGAGATGAACGGCGGCGACTTCCCGGTAGACGTTGCATACGGCTATGCTGACGGCGGCGTTGCTATCACTCCTCTCGGACCGTCCTGCGCGGCAGGCACAGCCGAGAAGGTAGCAGAGGTAGAGGCGGCACTCAAGGACGGCTCTCTCAAGGTATTTGACACCTCCAAGTTCACCGTTACCGACGAGCAGGTCACCTGCACGGTCGTTACGGACGCCGACGGTCATCTGACCACCTGCACGATCGACACCTCCTTCATGGATTGGAGCACCATGACTCCTATCTACCAGGGTGAGGTAGTAGAGTGCATCAAGGACGGTGCGTTTGACGAATCGACCATTCGTTCCGCTCCGTACTTCTCCGTCCGCATCGACGGCATTATCGAAAAGTAATGCAGCCCGAGTCGCCTGAGGCAACGGGCGGTCATCGGGTCGCCTGAGGCGACGGGCGGTCATCGGCGCACGTGAAGCTTGGGTTGCACGATAACCCACGACAATATTATTTGTTCAGACTGTAAAGTTTGAGCTTTACGTAATTTTATATGTTAGAAAACGACCCTCGGGTCGTGTTCTAAATTTTATGCCCCTCCGCGGGGCGGCGCACGGACGTGGGGAATACCAAAGGTGACGGATACGTAGTGAGGTTTTGCGAATAGACAGAGAGAATACCAAAAAGTCAGGTTACTTAGTGAGGTATTCCCCATGTCCATTCGCAAAAACGTATGCGGCTCACTATATCAAAAGCTGACGTCACCCCAACTCGTAGGTATACACGAACTGACTTTAACGTCTCGGCGGTATTCTCACCTACTTAGCTGAAGCAAAGGGAGAGTCCAGAGAGGGAACGTCTCTGGTTGGGGAGATTCACAAGGGGGCTTCAACTAAGTCCCCTTGTGCGCTGCCCCGCGTAGGGGCATCAAAAGAAGGGAACGCCTGCGTTCCCAACATATTAAAATACGTGCGGTCTGCAAAAGACATAAAGTCTATAGACACCGTGCGGTCTGCACAATACGAGCCGTCAGCAGACCAAATCTGCACAAACTCCACCCTCGTGGGATATCTTGCAAGCAAAGCTTCACGACCGCCGATTCATGCCTGTCGGCTCAGCCGACCCGATTCATGCCTGTCGGCTCAGCCGACCCGATGACTGTTTGCGGCGACTTCGCCACCGTGATTGACAAATCGCGTGAGATGTAGTAAACTATTATAAAACGTCGGCTTGCTAAAGCTAAACCTATTAAATCTCAGCCGACGACCAAGGAGTTCAAAATGAAAAACGCAGTCTCGATCACACGCTACGATATCGATCGCTACGAAAGATATCACGAAAACGACACCGTTCGCCGTGCCCTCACCGGAGTGTTCGCGAAGACCAACATGAACGATATGGCGTTCACCACTAAGAACGCAAAGAAGAACCAGTTCATGTTCTCCACCGACATCAAGACCATGTCCGCGACCAACCAGCTCTCCAGCGGTCGTTGCTGGCTCTTCGCCGCTACGAACGTCCTCCGTGAGATCATCGCAAAGAAGCTCAACGTAGAGAGCTTCGAGCTGTCTCAGTCCTATCTCGCGTTCTTCGATAAGTTCGAGCGCATCAACTACTATATCGCAAGCATAATCGATACCGCAGATCAGCCCCACAACTCCCGTGTCGTCGATCACATCGTCGGTACAGGCGTTCATGACGGCGGTCAGTGGGATATGTTCGTCAACATCGTAAAGAAGTACGGTATCATCCCGAAGGTGTGCTACCCCGAAACGTTCCAGTCCTCGAACACCGGCAACGTTAACAAGCACATCAACAACTACCTCCGCGCAAAGACCCCCGAGCTTCGCAGACTTGCAGCCGCAGGTGAGACCGACGCCCTCTCCGCTCTCCGTGCCGAGATGCTCGAGAAGACCTATTCGTTCCTCTGCGCTTGCTATGACGTTCCGCCGCAGGAATTCGACTTCGAGTACAAGGACAAGGACGGCAAGGTCATCGTTATCCGCGACATGACGCCCCTCAAGTTCTTCGAGACCTACATCGGCGACTACCTCGACAACTACGTGAGCATCATCCACGCTCCGACCGAGGACAAGCCCTTTGACAAGGCGTACACCGTAAAGTACCTCGGAAACGTTGTCGGCGGCGCGGACGTTTGCTACCTGAACCTCGAGATGGACGAGTTCAAGGCTCTCGTTGCGAAGCAACTCACCGACGGTGAGGACAACAAGGGTGAGATCGTATGGTTCGGCTCCGACTGCGGCAAGTACAACGACGGCGCGAAGGCGTGCTGGGACGTTGAGCAGTACGACGAGGCTACGCTCACCGGTCTTGACGTTGCGATGTCCAAGGAGGATATGCTGAACTACCACACGAGCCAGATGAACCACGCGATGTGTCTCACCGGCGTGAACATCGACGAGGCTACCGGCAAGCCGAACCGTTGGAAGATCGAGAACAGCTGGGGTACCGGCGGAGCGCAGTCCGGCTATCACATGGCGTCCGACGCATGGTTCGACCTCTACGTATATCAGGCTGTTATCAACAAGAAGTACCTCGGTGACAAGGCGGCTCTCCTCGACGGCGAAAAGACCGTTCTCGAGCCCTGGGATCCCATGGGCAGCCTCGCGGCGGTCTGAGACCGCAGGCATGAATCGGCGCACTTGCGGTTTAGACCGGAAGATAACCCACGAGGGTAGAGTTGGTGCAGACTTGGGCGGCTGAGGCAGCCTGAGGCTGCAAACGGTCATCGGCGCACTTGCAGTTTAGACCGGAAGACGACCCACGAGGGTAGAGTTGGTGCAGACTTGGGCGGCTGAGGCAGCCTGCACGTAGTAGGTTGATGTTAGCTTTGGTTGCACGTTGAGGCTCCCTCCGGGAGGGAGCTGTCGGCTCTGCCGACTGAAGGAGAATGCAGCGGTCTGAGACCGCAGGCATGAATCGGCATTCGTGAAGCCGGGGTTGCACGATAACCCACGACAATATTATGTTAAAATAACGTGCGGTCTGCACAGACAAAATATTCCCAACGGAGAGGTGATACTATGCCTATATGGCACGACAGAAAACGCATCTTCTTCGGTCTTCCGTGGACGTTCACAACGTATTCCCTCTCGGAGGATCGCCTTATAGTGAAGACCGGTATACTCAATATCAGTGAGGACGAGATACGTCTGTATCGTATCCTCGATGTCACGTTGAAGCGTTCCTTTTGGGAACGCCTGTTCGGTCTCGGTACACTCCACCTGTGTACCGCCGACCGCTCGTCACCCGAGATAGATATACTCCACATAAAAGATCCGCGTGAGGTAAGAACGCTCCTCTCCGACCGGGTCGAGACGGAACGCTCGAAACGCTACGTCGGCGTGAGGGAGTATATGTCTGACGAGGACGATGATGAACACGTCGGCTGAGCCGACAGGCAGTCATCGGCGTTATTTCAGTCGTATAGGAGAGCGATCCCACGAGGGTGGAGTTTGTGCAAATTTTTCTGCACCAATAATATTGTCGTGGGATATCTTTCAATTTCGACTTCACGAACGCCGATGACTGCTTGGCGGCTCAGCCGCCTCGGCCGCCCCGACTTTACAAAAAATCTGTAGCCATGATATTGAATTTTTTTCGCTCGTATGGTAAACTATTACGTGTACCGTGTGAGCGTTTTTTTACGCTACATAAAATATTATAACCGGAGGAAATCATGGAAGATTCTGTTAACTACGCGGAATATACCGTGGATCAGAGATCGGAGGGAAGTCACAGAAGAAAGCGTATACTGCTCATAACCCTCTATACCGTGTTCTGTGTCGGCGGTCTTGCGTTTTTTGTCGGCGTGCTCAAGCTGTGGCCGGTCGGCGCGATAATTCCGCTCCTTACGTTCATCCTGCACGGCTTGACGTGGCGTTACGCCCAGCTCGAGCATAAGTACGAGGTCGTCAACGCAAAGCTCCGCGTTTCGGAGATCTACGGCAGAAAAAAGCAGGTCACGGTCTTCGAAAACTTCGTGAGTGAGTTCTCGATCATCGCCCCTATGACGGACGAGTACCGTGAGCAGTGGGAAAAAGCAGACCGCGTCCTCGACTATCGCGGAAGCAAAAAGTCCCCCGACTCCTACTTCGCACGTCTCGAAAAGGACGGCTCGAGCACAGTTGTGTACTTTGAAGCTATCAACAAGATGCTCAAGGTCATGAAATTCTATAACGCCAAGGCGACAGTCGTTACCGAGATGCGCTATTGATGCTGTCCGCAGTGCATGATATCCCCCTCGCCGACATATATATGATACATAAAAAGGCATAGGGCATAGAGCCTAAAGCCTACAAGCCTGTGTCGGGGGTATCGAGTGATGAGCAGCAGCAACAGAAACAGAACGGCGACCGCGCCCATGCAGATGCAGACCGCACCCCATATTGCGGTCTGTATTACTTTCTTCGGCTGTGTCCTGACGACTGTCGTCATAGCGTTAGTGGCGTTTGGCACGACCTCCTGCGCGGCAGGTCGGGTCTCAAACGAGCGGCTGACCGAGTACGCCGTGCATGACGTGTCCTATACTGTGGAGTTTTCCACAGGAAGTAATGCGGACGGAGCATCGTCAGAAATTTCGCCTACAGGTGGAATTTCCGCAATAGCCGGGAGATGTGAGCGGCGCGGAACGCGGACGGTCATGGAGGTCACGTCACCGGAGCGGCTTATGGGGATCAGCGTGATCTACGACAGCGGCAGTGGTGCGTGTGTACTTGGGGCAGGGGAGGCGGCGATACCGTTATCTCCTGAGGTATCGGGTGGGTTGACGGAGCTTTTCGACCTGCTCGGACGTTCACCGGAGGACGGCGGTATGCTGTCGAAGTCCGCGGACGGAGAGAACACGGTCGTCACGTTTTCGGATGCGGACGGTTCGGTCACGCTCGATCCCGAGGGGATACCTCTCACCGTAGTCTTCGGCGAACGTCAGGCTACAGTGAAGGAATACGTAGTCGGGGCGGCTGAGCCGCCGAGCGGTCATCGGCGTTCGTGAAGCTTGGGTTGCAAGATGACCCACGACAATATTATTGGTGCAGGTCGTCGGCGTGTCGCCGCAGACATGAATCGGCATTCGTGAAGCTTGAATTTTACGATATCCCACGACAATGTTATATGTGCAGGATCGGTCTGCTGAGGTCGCCTGAGGCGACAGGCATGAATCGGCGTTCGTGAAGCTTGGGTTGGAAGATGACCCACGACAATGTTATTGGTGCAGAAAAATTTGCACAAACTCCACCCTCGTGGGATCGCTCTCCTATACGACTGAAATAACGCCGATGACTGCCTGTCGGCTCAGCCGACGCCTCCCTCCGGGAGGGAGGGGGACCGCGTTAGCGG
>CAYSKU010000103.1:0-2787 GCA_964431775.1 uncultured Ruminococcus sp.
GGTCGTAGTCGCCGCGCTCCTCTGCCTGTGCCTCGTCTCCTGCACCTACGACTACGAAGGCTCGTTTTACGGAAGAGTGGTCGAGGACGACTCTTATGTTCTCGAGCTGCAAGGTCTGAACGATACCGTAACGGAGGAGTATGTCCTTTGCAAAGGAGACACTATCTCTGTAAAGATAAGCAGACTGTCGGGTGAGCTTGAGCTCGTCATCGGACGTGAGAACGCCGAGCCGATATACGAGGGGAGCGACATCACCATTTCCTCGTTCGAGCTGTCCGTCCCCGAGGACGGAGCGTACTTTTTTGCCGTGACCGGAAAGGGCGCGGTCGGTCGCCTCTCGTTCGAGATCGCCTCGTCGGTCGGATAAAAGCATAAAAATCATAAAAATATCGAAAGGAACTAAGCGCGTATGCTGATCGATCTTCATGCACATACCTCGGGCATCAGCACCTGCTGCCGTGTACCCGCACCGGATATAGTGAGAGCCGCCGCCGCAGTCGGTGCAGACGGCATCGTATTGACCAATCATTACCAACGTGCATACGTCGCGGACGGTGACTGCGCCGCCTTTGCGAAACGCTATACGGACGAATACCGTTACGCGGTTGAATGCGGAGCTGAGGTCGGAATAAAGGTATTTTACGGAATGGAGCTGACGATGGAGCGTCATTCGGGCGCACATATCCTCATCTACGGTGTTTCCCCCGACTTTACCGTGACCTATCCCGACCTGTTCGCGTGGACTCTCGAGGATACCTACCGACTCGTTCACGAGAACGGCGGTATGCTCGTTCAGGCACATCCGTTCAGAAACGGACGTGACCTCCTACAGGAGCTTTCGTTCCTTGACGGAGTCGAGGCGAACAGCCATCCTCTATACGATGCAACGCACGTTGAACGACTTACCGAGATCGCGCACAGCGCAGGTCTCATCCTCACCTCGGGTGGTGACTATCACGCAGATACTCACCGTCCGCATTGCGGCGCATATCTTCCCGATACGATAACGAACGAGAGCGAGCTTTGTAATTACCTGCTCACCACCGACCGTATCGACCTGTTGGTACAGGAACCCCGGGAGACGGAGAGCCGCCGTGTGATATACACAAGACGATAGAACGAAGGGAAGCGCGGTCAGACCGCGCTTCTTTTGATATATGGAAATATTTTGCATGATCTTTTGTGTCCGAGACAATGAATTTTGACAACAGACTATTGAGCTTTGGTCTGATATATGCTATAATATCTACATATATAACGATAACGCTCCCGAAAAGGAATTTTGAAGAAATGGCAAAACAAAGATATCTTGAATGCGGACGTGCAGTGTCCACACACGGTGTGCGCGGAACGCTCCGTCTCGAATCCTACTGTGACGAGCCGGAGGTGCTTGCCAAGCTCCGAACACTGTATATCAAAAAGGAGAACGGAGAGTTCGAGCCTATGAAGGTGCGTGCCGCCTCCGTACAGAAGCAGATGGTGCTATGCACCCTTGAGGCTGTAACGACCCTCGAGGAGGCGATACGCTATAAGGGAACGACCTTCTTCGCCGACCGTGCCGACTTCAAGCTGCACGGTAATGCCGTATTCATCGCGGATATTATCGGACTTCCGGTACTCGATCACGCCACAGGGGAACGCTACGGCGACCTTGCGGAGGTCATAACCCCGGGCGGTCGTGAGATCTACGTAATAAATGATGTAAACGGAGGTACGTTCATGCTCCCCTCCGTCCCCGAGTTCGTCAAGCGTATCGAGACCGAGGGGGACGAGGCAGGCATATACGTTGAGCTGATCGAGGGAATGCGCGAGGCGGCAAAATGAGCAGTGGAGCACGTATCGACATAATGACACTGTTTCCGGAATACGTTGACTTTATCCTGTCCGAAAGTATAATCGGACGTGCCAGACGTGCCGGAATTCTCGACATCCGTACACATAACATACGTGACTATTCCGAGGATAAGCACCGTCGGGTGGACGATACTCCCTACGGAGGCGGACGAGGAATGCTCATGGCGGCACCGCCGATCTACCGCTGCTATAAGGCGATAGAAGAGGAGGTGTCAGCCGATACGGAGACACGACCGTATGTGATATATATGTCGCCGCGTGGCAGAACGTTCACGAACGAGGTCGCACGTGAGCTTTCCGAAAATAAGACGCTCGTCATTCTGTGCGGACATTACGAGGGTGTTGACGAACGACTCATCGAGGAGATCGTTGACGAGGAGCTGTCTATCGGTGACTACGTGCTGACCGGAGGTGAGCTTCCGGCGTGTATCGTTGCCGATGCGGTCGGACGACTCGTTGACGGAGTCCTTGCACTTCCCGAGTGTCACGAGAACGAGAGCTTCGAGGACGGTCTGCTCGAGGATCCGCAGTATACACGTCCGGCGGTATGGATGGACAGGGAAGTGCCGGAGGTGCTTCTCTCGGGACATCACGCAAATATCGAGAAATGGCGCAGGGAAAGATCGGTCGAGCTGACAAAGGAACGCCGTCCCGATCTGCTCGAGCGTTCTACAAAAGTTCAAGATAAGCCAGAAGACCGTTGACGAGTCCTGCGGCAAAAAGCTCGGGACTGTACGCCATCAGCTCTGCATCTATCGGGTCTGTGATGAACCCAAGCTCCACGAGAACGGAGGGCATACGTGTCCGCCGCAGGACGTATAGCCCGGGACGGGCTATAACGCCGCGATCCTGTAGACCGGTCGCGTAGTGCAGCTGTATAAGCAGCTCCTCTGCAAGCACCTCCGCTTCACTGTTTCGACGAAATACGAACGC
>CAYSKU010000103.1:2797-9175 GCA_964431775.1 uncultured Ruminococcus sp.
TCGGAGGCGTTCGTGTGCAGACTTATGAAGTAGTCCGCACCCCAGCTGTTCGCATCGTTCACACGTGCCGCAAGGGACGAGGTGTTTGACGTGCCGAGCTGTGTGTCGGCTGTCGGACGTGAGAGACGAACGTCAAAGCCGTAGCCGCGCAGAGCCTCCGCCGTGAGAAGCCCGATACGGTATACTATATCCTGCTCACGGAAGCCGTTTCCCTCGCTGCCGGCGTTTGGGTTTACGGGATTGTGTCCCTGATCGATGTAGACCTTTACCGCCATAAAAAACCTCTCTTTGAATTAATTTACATATGGAAAGATGAAAGAGCTTCAGAAAGTCATGTCGGGCGTTCGACGCGCCGTACAGCATTACGAAATGATCGCGGACGGAGACCGCATAACGGTCGGACTCTCGGGCGGTAAGGACTCCTCGGCACTGCTCGTTGCGCTTGCCGTGATGAGGAGCTTCTATCCTGCCTCCTACGAGGTGACCGCCGTGACCGTTGACATGGGCTTTTCTCCGAAAAGCGACAGCTACGCACCGCTTCGTCACCTGTGCGAGAGACTGAACGTCGAATATCGTATAGTAGAGACCGAGATCGCACGGATAGTCTTCGAGGAGCGAAAGGAAAAGAACCCCTGCTCACTTTGTGCAAAGCTTCGGCGCGGCGCACTGAATAACGCCGCACTCGAGCTTGGCGCGAATAAGGTCGCACTCGGGCATCACCTTGACGATGCGGTCGAGACGTTCATGATGTCCGTTATGCACGAGGGACGTATCGGCTGCTTCTCTCCCGTAACATGGTATGACGACAGAGAGCTTTATGTGATACGTCCGCTCATATATACGCAGGAGCGCGACATACGCGCCCTCGTTCGTGCGGCAGAGCTGCCGGTCGTCGAAAGCTCGTGTCCGGAGAACGGACATACCGAGCGTGCGGAGATGAAGCGATATCTGCGTACCTTCGACGACCTACACCACGGTCTCTATAAGCGTGTCCTCGGCGCACTCGAACGCCGTGAGATAGACGGCTGGAGAGCGTGAGCCGTAGTAAAGGGGGATATGTACGTCTGAACCGAAGGAGTCTTCGGACGTTTCGCATATTTTTGATTTTTTTGTAGAAACGGGAACTTTCATGCTTCCGTTATCGTCAATTTGTAAGATAATATTGGATCGTACATGAGCTGTCATGTACATAGCACATACGGGGTACGCAATGAAAAAGAAACTCCAAACGATAGCCGAAACGGAGAATACCAACGCCATGTCGGCAGACAGACCGAAGAAAGCAAGGATCGAAAGGAAGCACAGACGGTCGCTCTTCTCAAAGCAACTTGTCGAGAGGGTGCAGACGTCACTTTTTCTCGTGCCGAGCCTATGCGGAGTACTGCTGTTCTTTATACTGCCGTTTATCGTGGTCATATATTACGCGCTCATCGATAATGTAACGAGTGCAAACTTTGTCGGCTTTGATAACTTCGAGCGTCTGTTCTCGAACAGCGCGTTCAAGCTCGCACTGAAAAATACCGGAGTGTTCTCACTGACAGCCGTACCGCTCGTCGTTGTGATAGCACTTGCACTTGCCGTGCTTCTCGAATCGAACATTCCCTATAAAAGCACGTTTAGAACGATATTCCTCTCCCCGATGATAGTACCTGCGGCATCCGTCATACTTATATGGCAGGTGCTGTTCGACTATAACGGTGTCGTGAACGACATAACGGCTTTCTTCGGAGCAGATCCGGTCGAATGGCTGAAATCGGACTTCGGCTATATAGTCGTCGTTCTCCTGTTCCTCTGGAAGAATATCGGCTATAATATGATAATGTTCATGTCCGCTCTTTCGGCAATACCAAGGGGGATACTTGAGGTCGCAATGCTCGACGGCTGCGGCACCGTGCGCCGCTTCTTTACCATAAAGCTCCGCTACCTCTCGTCAACGATATCCTACGTTACCATAATGTCACTCATAAATTCGTTCAAGATATTCCGTGAGGTGTATCTGCTGACGGGAGACTACCCGTATGACAGTATGTATACCCTACAGCATTTTATGAACAATACCTTCAGCGGCTTCGAATATCAGAAGCTGTCGAGCGCGGCGATCGTACTTTGCGCCGTAATGATCGTGATCATCGCGGCACTTCTCTGGGTCGATGACCACGTCGGAAAGGGGATCGAAGAATGACCTCCGATATTCGCCTGAACGAGTCCGCATTCCCGAAGAAGAAGCAGAAAAAAAGGCTGCGTCCTCGCAGAGTGCTGTTTCTCGTCTTCGCAATGACGATACTTGTCACCTTTGCGTTCCTGTTCTTGTTCCCGACAGTGTTCACCATAACGAACTCCTTCATGTCAACGACCGAGATATCCGCAAATTACGGTAAGATATTCACGGGACTCGGCGTGTCGGGAGACGGCGGACGTGTCTTTATCGCGGATAAGGTCAATTTGCAGCTGATACCCGACCGCGTCAGCTTTTCGCAGTACGCAACGGTGCTTCTGAAAAGTCCGGAGTACCTGCTGAAATTCTGGAACTCCGTCATCTACGTCCTGCCGATAGTGATATTCCAGCTAATCGTTGCCGCAGGAGCCTCCTACTGCTTCGCAAGAGTTGAAACGAGGTTTAGAAGCATCGTCTTCTTCACCTATATAATACTCATGCTCATGCCGTATCAGGTAACGCTCGTCCCGAACTACATAGTTATGGACAAGCTCGAGCTGATGAATACCAGATGGGCGATAATACTGCCCGGTATATTCTCACCGTTCTCGGTATTCATACTTACGAAATTCATGCGCCGTATACCTGTCGCGATAGTTGAGGCGGCAAAGCTCGACGGCGCGGGAGAATGGCAGATATTCTCAAAGGTCTATATGCCCCTGTGTCGCGGCACACTTTATTCCGTTGCGATACTCGTGTTCATAGACTATTGGAACATGGTCGAACAGCCGCTCATCCTGCTGACCGATCAGGAGCTGTACCCGCTCTCGGTCTTCCTCTCGAAGATAAACGAGGGAGATACGGGTATCGCACTTGCGATAGCGGTCATCTATATGGTGCCGCCGATACTGTTGTTCCTCTACAGTGAAGATTACCTCATCGATGGTATAGCGTATTCCGCCTCGGTGAAGGGATAGACCGACTATAGCTACCAATCGACTATAATTATAAGGAGAACCAAAAATGTCAAGGGATTCCGAAAGCCGCAGAGCGTGGATAAAGAACGTAGCGATAATCTTTCTTGTCGTTATTCTGCTGCTGACCTTTTTCTCAAATACCATACTGAACTACACACTGCCGGAGGTCTCCGCGCAGTACGCACGCTACGGAACTATAACCTCCTCCGTAAAGCTCAACGGTACAGTCAAGGCGAACGAGAGCTATAATGTTGTGTACGAGGCAGATCAGGCTGAGGCTGAGAACGGAACGATACAGTCGAGAAAGGTCGTCTCCGTCTACGTAAAGGAGGGGGACACCGTTTCCCTCGACTCTCCGCTCGTTGCGTTGCAGGGAGGGGCAAGCGATCAGCTCAAGACGGCGCAGGACGAATACGATAAGCTGAAGCGTGAATACGACCTCGCACTTCTCGAAGATACGGTAACGGGACTCACCTCCTCGAAGACCATAAGTGACGCGGAGCAGAAGATCGTCGATCAGAAGAAGAGGATAAGCGAGCTGAAAACGGACTATAACGCAGTCGTAAACGGAGTTGACAATACCTCCGTTATCGAAGCACGTATAGAGGCACTCGAGGAGGAGATATCCGATCTCACCGACGTTATCGCCGAGCAGAGCGCATATAAGACCGAGCTTGAGGGAAAGATAGCGGCAGCAAAGGCTCTTATCGAGGAGGACATACTCAGCACTCTGAAAGTTTCGGAAAAGCTCACCATCGCCGAGAGCGAATATTCGGCTATCGAGGGGAGCTATGACACGTTGAAGAACGAGGTCACGGCACTGAAAGCGGAGCTTGACAGAATAAAGGGCTCGTCCGGAGATATCGATAAGGCGAACACCCTGACGAACGAGATAAAGACCCTCGAGGAGAACCTGAGCAAGCTCGAGCTTGAACGTGAGAGATATGTCGAGGATTATTGGAATTCCGATACTTTGAGCGAAAGCTATATTGACGCAAAGCAAGAATATGATGATTTTTTTGTGCGGCATAGCGGCATGATATCTCAGATTCAAGCGTGGACAACAGAATATAACGCAAAGAAGGCTATTATCGATGAGTATGATATTTTGGTGGAAAAAATCGACAACGCACAAAATAGTCAGATCGGTGCAGACGAGGAAGAAATAAATGATCTGCAAGCGATAATAGACGGAGCTAAAGCGGAGCTTAAAAATCAAAAATTTACTAATATAGAGACAATACGCGAGAAAGCTGCGACTTTAGAAGAAAATTTGACTAATGCAAAGGGCTATTCGGAAAAGCTGACAGAGCTGCAGGAAAAAATGGATGCTGCTAAAAATGCCTCTGATTCCTCATCCGGTATCGACTCCACCACCTACGACCGCAAGCTCGAGGACTACGACTCCCAGATATCCGACCTCGAACGTCAGATAGAGGATGCATACGCAAAGCTCGATGTCATAGGTCTTCCCGAGGTCGATGACGTCATAGACTATACCGTCACCTACGACTTAGCCGAGGCACAGCGGAAGTACGATGAAGCGAGTGCGGAGCTTACCGAGATCACGACAAAGTACGAGGAAGCGAAGACGAAGCTCGAATCTCTGAGAAAGCAGAACGTCGCCGAGGGTACGCTCACCGAATATAACGCACTTCTCGAGTTCTGCAAGGCAGACCTTGACTCTCTCGAGGCACAGCAGAAGCAGAAGCAGAAGGATCTCGAGGCGGCGAACAAGCAGCTCTCGAAGGTCGAGACCCCTGCCGATCCCGACGACCTCCTGAAGCAGATAAGCGAAGCCGAGACCGCACTGAAGGATCTCGAAGCACAGCTCGAGATAACGAAGGCTACCGAAACGAAGTCCGACAAAACGAACGAATACGCACGTGCCGATCAGCTGAAGCAGCTCGAGGAGCTTCAGGCGAAGATAGAGGCATACAAGAACGCACCCGAGAACACGAACGTCAACGCTCCCGTTGCCGGACGTATCGTCTCGATAGACGTAGTCCCGGGAGACACCGTGACGAGCGGTCAGACCGTGGCACGTATCGAGATCGCCGATAAGGGCTACATATGTGAGATATCCATGTCCTCCGATGAGGCACGTAAGATACAGGTCGGCGCGGAGTGTACGATAAGTAACTCATGGTGGTACTCGAACATCACCGCCTCCGTTTCGCAGATACGCTCCGATCCGCAGAGCCAGGGAAAGAACCGTATAGTGGTCATAACCGTTGCCGGTGACAGCGTCTACGAGGGACAGAGCCTCAGCTTCACGGTCGGCGACCGTAACCAGTCCTACGACTGCGTGCTTCCCAATTCCGCAATACGTGAGGATAACGACGGAAAGTTCGTCCTTACGGTAACGTCGAAGAAGACTCCGCTCGGTATGCGCTATACCGCCGTCCGAACGAATATCGAGGTCATAGCCTCCGATGATACGAACTCGGCAGTCTCTGGACTTTACGGAAGCGAATTCGTAATAACGAACTCGACCTCCCCGATATCCGACCGCCAGCAGGTCCGTCTGACAGACGAGAACGGATGAGAGGGTGTGAAGCGTGAACGATAAGGTAAACAGAAAACAGCTCGTGCTGTCCGGAATACTTGCCCTCGTCTTCGTTGGCGGTGCGGCAGTCCTTGGGATATTCGAGCTGATCGTGAACGGTCTGTCAGGCTCGATAGACTATCTGGATGCCGGAGAACGCTGGTCGTCCGACGGAGAGCCGTTCGCGGTCATCTCACTGTACGCGGAGGAGAGCGCGGCACTGTCCGGCGACAGAGTCGAGGGGTGGGTGCGCTCCATCGATGCAAAGCTGCTCGAATCCTCCGTTACGCCGCACGAGAACGCACGCTCGTGGGCGTATACCTACGCAGTCGAGGAGACGATGAGCGTGACGGGACCGAAATCGGATGCGAACGCACAGGTCATAGCGGCAGGGGGAGACTTTTTCGTCTTTCATCCGCAGGAATTCGTGTACGGCTCGGCATTTCTGAACGATACGTCGAACCCGAACGGAGTGGTGCTTGACGAGGAGCTTGCATGGAAGCTCTTCGGCGCGACCGACATAGTCGGAATGGAGCTGACCGTCGGCGAATACACCTACGTAGTCACGGGTGTCAGCAGACGTGCCTCGAACAGCGGCGTGTACGACTATACCTACGGTGAACGTCCGCGAATGTACATGAGCTACGCAGGCTATATCAAGGTGCGCGGAGATACGGAGCATATAACGATGTTCGAGG